>NZ_DATCTU010000006.1 GCF_036567765.1 Pseudobacteroides sp. | reverse complement strand
CAAAGTACAAAAATGCAGCATTCTTTAAGGATTATCCAGGTAATTGACTCCTCAAATAGAGAACCGTTTAATATAGTTACAAATCGTTTTGATCTCTCTGCTGAGGAAATTGCCGATATATATCGCTTAAGATGGACTATTTTCCTACATAGATACATTTAAAAAATTAATTGTAAATTTCGACCCAGCATATATTGATAAAGAGGCGTATCATTCTTGGAAAGAAGAAAGTAATGACCCTGGGTTTATTATTCCAGAAGGTTTCCCCAAATGCCCTAAACATGGCACATTTTTGTATTTTAATGGGTGCATTGTCTGTAATGATTGCTAAAGGGTGGGGAAAAAGCGGTCTTTGGATGATAAATGTGTAAATTGCCAATAAAGTCAAGAAGGGGCATTGACTATGAAGAATAAACTAGTGGCATGAAATTCTAGATGATTATATGGACTTATGGAGAAAATATTTGAAAACAACATTCTTACAATAAATTTAGAGGATATTTGTCCAATTTGTCAAGAAAAAAATCTTCACCAATATTATCCCAATTATAAAGTTGAAAAAGTCAAGTACAAAAAGAAGTTTTATAAAGGGTTAGGATGTTTATGGCAATGGTATGGTTCATGTTTTCACTACAGATTTATACATTCTGTTTATGTTCCATTGAATTGGTCATGTGATATTAAAGTTGAAGAATGGAAACTTATAATTGTACTAGAGCTTTTTTATAAGCTTCTAATATAAGTGAACTAATTATATTATGTAAACTATCCGATATATATATCAAGTTTTGTTGTTCTAATATCCAAATATAAAATATTCATTTAAGGAAGAGATGCTGATGAAAAGTATAAAGTACAAATTAATGTTACCTGTAATTGCCATAATGATTTTTTTTATTTTTATTATTTGTATCCAATTCATTACAGTCAAAAACAATCTTCAGATGGTAAAAGAAATGAATGAAAAATCCTTTACTACTTTATCAAAGTCAGAGGATCTAAAACTTAGTGTTGTACAAGTACAGCAATGGCTAACAGATATTAGCACTACAAGGGCTGCAAAAGGATTCGATGATGGATTCGAAGAAGCTGAGAAGTATGCACAAAATGTAAAAACAACTCTTAATGTACTTATTGAAATAAACCCTGGACAAAAAAAAGAACTGGATAAAATAAGAGAAGATTTTGATCCATATTATGAATTGGGAAAAAGAATGGCTAATGCTTATATAAATGGTGGGCCGGATGAAGGCAATCAAATCATGGGGGAGTTTGATAAAGCAGCAAAGAAGATTAATAGTAGTGTAGATTTTTTCAAAGATAAATCTAGAATTAATGTAGAATCAACTATTAATAATATTGAAAAATCTACCCAAAAAGCAATATTTTCATTAATAATTTCCGTATTGGCATTATTAATAGCAACTGCATTAGTATGGTTATCAATAACAAAAATCATTATTAAACCCATCACGCTATTTAAAAAAGAACTAAATGCACTTGCTGAAAATGGTGGCGACTTGACCCGGCAAATTCATACTTACTCAAAAGATGAGATTGGCGAACTTGCTTTAAGCATTAATAAATTTATTGCCAATATCAGGTCCATCATTATTGATGTGAATAATTGCTCCACCAGTGTCGGAGAAGCAGCAGATGCTATATCCAAATGTTTAACCGACCTGAATTCAAATATCGAAGTTACATCGGCAACGGTTCAACAACTATCATCAGGAATGGAAGAAACAGCTGCAACCGCAGAGCAGATGAATGCATCTTCTGCTGAAATGGAAACTGCAATAGATGCAATAACAGCAAAAGCTCAAGAAGGGACAATTGCATCAAGAGAGATTAGTATAAGGGCAAATGAACTTAAATCCAGTGCATTTGAATCACAGCAAGCTACTCAAGAAATTTATGATAAAGAGAGGAATAAGCTGGAATCTGCATTAGAGCGGGCAAAAGCAATTGAGCAGATAAGAGCACTCTCCGATGCCATACTGCAAATATCATCTCAAACCAACCTCCTTGCTCTCAACGCTGCGATAGAAGCAGCACGAGCAGGAGAAGCTGGGAAAGGCTTTGCGGTTGTTGCAGACGAAATAAGAAAATTGGCTGAAGACTCCAAAAGCACAATCAATGAGATACAAAGAGTTACAAAGGAAGTTGTATCATCAGTCGAGAACTTGTCAGACAGCTCAAGGACAATTATGAATTTCATGGACAGTAATGTCAAAAGGGATTACCAGAGTATGCTACAGACTGGGAAACAGTATAGCGAAGATGCTGAGTTCATTGATAGTTTAGTTTCAGATTTTAGCACAACAACTGAAGAGTTGTCGGCAAATGTGGAAGGTATTATAAAGGCTATAAACGAAATTTCTATGACTGTAAATAGAGGAGCTGCTGGAACGCAAAATATTGCAGAGAAAACATCGCAGATAGTTATTGAAGTGAATGAAGTGCAGAAACGAATGCTTATCACCATGGAAGATGCAAGGAAATTAAAAGAAACTGTTTTAAAGTTTAGTGTATAACATATTATTAAATTTTCAAAATTGCAGGGACATTTCTCAAAAAGCATGACAGGAAGAGAAGTGTTCCTGTAGTTGTTTCAGGAGTTATAAAAACGCCTGTAACTAAATTTGGAGGCCAGCCAGATTGGCTAACAGAAGCAAGCGGCCTATATCTTTATAATACACCCTGAAGGCCCAGATGAAGATTTTTTTATCTTGATCCGTACTTATCCATAAATTCGATTAACACTGACAAGGCTAAGCTTTGCAGAACTCGGACATATGTTAGCAATAAATCCATACTCTACTGCTGTATCTGTTTATATGGTATGTGCAATCTGCCCTTGTAGGTGATTTTAGGCGTTATATTAAGAACTTGTTAAATTTGGAAGTTAAACAAATTAAGACAAATTAATGCAAAATGATTATAATGGATATTAGGCAAGCAATCAGCGATTTTTCACGGTATGTGATATTGAATATTATGCATAAATGACAGTATTACAAAATCAAAAAATATTGGAGTGATTTTTTTGAAGGGTATTGTGATTAAGGATGTTGAATTAAAAGAAAATCGTTCGTCAGCATCAAAGACTATTACTCTGTTACAGGTTGGAGAGAAATTTGATATATTAAATCCCAGAGTGGGAACATATGAAATCAAATGGGTAGACATCCAAACAAAAGAAGGGATAAAAGGTTTTATCAAACAAGAGAACCTAATTGAAATAGACTCAAAGTATACATTAATCGAAAGAAGTGCTGATGTAAGGTACAGTTACATTGCAGGAAGGCATACTTTAGGCTAAAACGGCAATAATATAAAAAACGTTTTTGCCAAGGAGTAGCCAGTATGAAGTCTTTTATACCATTAAGAGTGTATTATGAAGAAGTGGTAGAGGAATATGAACAGGGAAAAGAGTTGTTGGAAAGATATAAAAAAATGGATATTCCGCTTATCCCAATTAATGCTCATCATAAAATTGAGGAACTGAGATGTCGACCTAATAAGGAATTTACTAAAATGAAAAAATACCTGATATTAGGGACAAGAAAAACCGTTAATTTGACCCCAAACGATAAGAGTGCGGATTTTATTGTGCCCTTCACCTCCAGTGGTTGCACTGCTTCGTGTCTTTACTGCTATTTGGTTTGCAATTTCAACACAAACTCTTACCTGCGGATATTTATGAATAGAGATGAAATGCTGGGTAAAGTGAAAAAAATGATTAAGAAGTCAGGGGAACATAAAGTCTATGAGCTAGGATGCAATTCTGACATGGTACTGGAAAATACCATTACAGGAAACTTGAAATGGGCAATTGAGCAGTTTGGGAAACTGGAAAATGCAACTGTTACTTTTGCTACAAAGTTTGATGCTGTGGATGATCTTCTGACAGCTGATCATAATGGACACACGCAGATGCGGATTTCAGTAAACCCTCAAGAGATTATTAGAAAGGTTGAATTCGGCACCAGCAGACTTAAGGATAGAATTGCTGCTGCCAACAAAATGTTTGAAGCTGGATATAGGATAGGATTGAATATTGCTCCCATAATTCTGGAGGAAGGTTGGGAAGAGATGTATGAAAATATGTTCAGGGAAGTTAAAGAGCTTTTATTGCCGGAACTTAAAGAGCAATTGTTTGTAGAAGTTATATTTATGACCTATGGATTGCCTAATTTCTATATTAATACGGAATGTATGCCCAATGCGGTAAATTTATTGGATAAAGAAAAGATGAAACCTAAGGGGCCAGGAAAGTACACCTATCGCAATGAAATTAGAAACCCTGCGGAGGATGTTATAAGAGGGTTTATTGGGAAGTATTTGCCAGAGGCCTCAATAAGCTACATTGTATGAACCCCACATTATAAAATATCTTCTTCCATATAGCTGCTTCAGGAAAATTTTACTATAACTTGGTGTTTGTGTCTTGAGAAATCTATAGCCTTTTTGATATTATATAGTAATACAATAATCTACAATATATTCAGTGAAAAGGCGGTGCGGAATGTTAAATACAAATATATGTTATGAAAGGTATATGTTCATTGCCTGCTCTTAAAGAATCACTTACCGGAAAAGCAGTATGCCTAAGCAGTGAGTCCAAGGGGTGTCCAGGCATGAAAGCAGGATTGGGATTTACAGATTCTCCATCTATACCTGGTGGAATTGAGTGTTTCTTGTCCTGCGGAAGAGGGGAAGGCTTTCCCCATGGTGAAAGGTTGAAAAAGAATCCTGAAATTGCAAAAGCTTATTATGAGGGGCTTCCTAAAAATGTACACAATGCAAAATATATTGTGTTTAAGCCTGTGGAGATATTAAACAATGAAGAGCCGAAACTAGTCGTTTTCTTAGGGAATCCTGATCAAATCTCCGCCTTGATTTCTCTTTTCTCTTATGAATCAAGTTTTGTTGATAATGTTATTACACCTATGACTTCAGGATGCAGTTCGTTGGTAAAAATACCGTTAAACGAATTAAGAAGAGACAAACCAAGGGCAGTGGTGGGTCTGGTGAACATTTGGGCCAGACCGGTGTTTGAGGCTGATGCTTTCGCCATTACAGTACCATATGAGGATTATCTCAGAATGGAGGAAAACTCAAGAGATTGCTTTTTTCAGGCAAAAACCTGGGAAGGCGTTAAGAATAGGCTTGAGTAGATTCCACCGCACATAGGAAATCATATCTCTTAGAGATACCATTGGTTTGTGGGCTTTTTGCCTTAGTCATTGTGTGATCTATATCATTCATTTGCAAGAATAATTCATATAAGTGTTTCTCCTGAGCTCCGCAATACTCTGCACCTATATCGGTAAGTATTCTCATAACAGGTATCATGTGACTCTCAAAGAATGGTATTACTCTATCATTGAGTACATCTGCTGCAGTTACTTGTTTTATATCATAAAAATGTTGTCTGCTAACACCATGGATTTTACACGCTTCGCTGACATTTTGTAAATATTCTGCCAACTCTAATAGGCTCGTCTTGTTCTTAACTATCCTGTCTTGTACTGTCATAGTTTTCCTCTCCTTTTTACGTTTGATTGCTGCCAGGAGAGGTATTTCCCATACCCTATTCATGCACTGTCAAGTCAAGTTAATTCTCTAGCAGATAATGCTATAATACAAAGTGGCACATCTATTTTTTACAACAATGTATGTGTTACTCAAAATAAATGTTTTTATTTCTAGAATTATTATAAACATTTCAAGTTAAAATTACTCACCTATCTTTCAATCATTACTTTAGCACCAATATTTATAAAATCAAAGAAGTCTTCTATATCACTATTTTTTAAACCAACACATCCCCAAGTCCAGTTACTGCCAAAGGTTTCTTTACTTCCTCCATGAATACCCACACTTCCTCCCAAATCTGTTTCCTGGGGAGGAGTTTCCAAGTTATTAATCGCATTTTTTATCTTATTATAGGTTCCATTGTTAATTATACCATTTTGCAATCCACGTTCTGCATCTTCTACGTTTGGATAACTAAGCCTCATCCATCTTGATCCAAGGTAATAATCCTCAGGACTTAAAACTGATTTCTCAGTTATATAAAATGTTCCCTCAGGAGTTTTATGATCACCTACAACCTCTTTATCATTTAATCCGTTATCACCAATTTCCATATGGTATGATTTTAGTAAAATTCCATTAGAAAAAACACCCAGTACATGATCAGTCTTATTAACCCGGATCTCCAAAGGTGCAACGTTAATATCTATTCCCTTGGCATTTATTATATCTCTAAGGGATTTTTTCTCTATTACAGGGATTTTAATAATATTTCCTTTTTCAACTTTTAGATTTGGTTTATTAATCCACTTTAACTCACTTGGTGTAATTTTATAATTCTTTGATATTGATAATAAAGAATCATCTTTTTTAATCAAATACTCATCAGGTTTTATATTAATTTGAGTCCCATTCTTACTATCTGAATACTTAGGATTATTGCCTATAAATATTGATGAATACCCCCTATCCCTTGCTACCTCCCCAGTACTTCCTGTTGTTACATAATATGGCGAAAATCCAAGTAAAATAACTACTAAAAGGGATACGGGGATTATAAAAGTTAACCTTTTTATTATTGACCTCATCTAAACTATTTCACCTCCTATAGATTAACCGGAGGATATTGTAACACAAAATAACTTTAAAAACTAATGGAATATAAGGAATCAATAACAGAACCTGGCATTGATTTTGCTAAGTGCGTTTTTACCAAATTTAGACACTGATGTTAATGGAGGTCAATGTTGATGGCTGTAAATCTAAATCTCTCAATACTCATTCTTTATATATTGTGCAAAAAGGGCGGTGAATTACCGTACTATTTATTTAATATGTGGGGGTGTAAGGGGTGTTTGTGGCAACGGAACAGTTAACTTAATTACCAAAAACTATAGTATTTATAGTAAACAACGTCGAAAGTGCTCACAATACCAAGTTTTGATATAAAAACATATAAGTATTAGAAAAGAATCTGCTACATTTTATGTAAACAATAGCGATATGTGACTTTTAAACATTAAAGGCAATCTCAACGGTTCAAGGTGCATCCGTCATAGTGAAATTTTTGCATTAGAAACCGAAGACCAGCAGGAAAAGCGGACATTCCAGCAATTAGCAAAAACTTTTGATGATGATTTTGTAGTGACAGTTTTATTATTTAAACTGTCTACCATATAGGCAGCATATCAGCAGCTCCAAGGAAAGAAGGTTTTTATTATTTATCGGCCTACTTTACCACAATGCCTTTTTCAACAATATTGGGGAAAGGCTTGTAATAGCTTTTTCCTAGTTGCTTATCCGTTTTTGTTCCGTCCTGTTTTTCTATTGTAACCCATGATTTTACTGTTGCACCGTCCATTCCCTCTGCCACCTTCTTTTCACTGTTCGCAGGTAATAATGTATTATTACGGTAGATAGTCGGTGCCGCTTGCTTATTTGTTATCTCATGATGCCATTCTACCCTTGGAGCCTTTTCTTTACTGTAAAATCCTATATAAAGTATATTGTCTATGCCTTGTGCCCAAATTAATATAGGAGAACCGGTATCATTTTTAAATTTAAAATCACTTTGCCCATAGAATACAGTAGCATCCTGGCCATAAGGGACATAAGGAACCGGCATGCTGTGGTTATGCCTCTCAACAACCTGGAGATTGCTTAAAACGACTACGTTATACAGGGTAGATGCTATCTTGCACACCCCTCCACCGACAGTATTTACAAGATTTGCCCCGCTATAAGTCGGTCCGGTTTTGAACCCTCTCTCTTCCGTATATGGGCCGATTTGCCGGTTTTGTGAAAAAACCTGTCCCGGTTCTACCATATTACCTGCAAGATAGCGGGCAGCCAGGTGTACATTCTCTTCTTCACCGGAAAGAGGGTCTTTCAGTACGGTACGGTAAGCAGCCAGCATTTCAGATGTACCTTTTTTCTGCTGTGCAGATTTGAAACCTTCGTCATTTTCCCATGGTACTTGCGTTGCAACTCCTGATGTTAAATTTTTTTCTGTTTCCTTCAATATACCCGGATTACCTTCAGCTGACATACGTTTTTGTGATTCCATCTTGTTCTGCGGCTCCGCACTTTTTAGTTTACCTTTATCAGACGGGGTATGTGCAGAGCATGATACAAGCAATAGAAGCAAGAATGAAATTATTAGCAGGGATATTAATTTTAATCTTTCTTTAATCAATTTGATTCACCATTCTTGTAAATTTCAGTATATATTTCTACTGTCTTTATATTATTTGTATTAGAAGAGAAAATACACTTTCCACTTCCTGCCTTTATCTAGGTATTCAAAAACAATATCAAAAATCAGATATCTCTTAACCTCATCTCCCTTTATATCACTGCATTGCATAAATACACATCTTTTTGAAACACTTACCTCGAATTATATCAATTGCCTGAAAAATACTAATAAAAGAGGTGATATACATTGAGTAAATTCAAATACATTTTAATTGCCATATTACTTATTCTTAATGCTATAACTCAAATTTCATGCAGAGCCCAAAACCCAATAGCAGAGCAGGAAAAGTTCAACCCTGGAAATGCCTCATCCACCGGTAATGTTCAGTCACCTAAACCCAGTCCCACGGAGAACAGGAATTTGTCCACCGGCGAAAGAGTGCCTATTGCCGGTTTTGAAACAACTTTGCTTGATAAAGACCCTGACAGGGTTAATAATATATCAATCGCTGCCAGTAAAATAAGCGGCTTCAAAGTTGAATCGGGAGAAGTTTTTTCCTTTAACATGGTTGTTGGAAAAAGGTCCTTAGAGGATGGGTATGAAAAGGCAAAAATTATCATGAATGGAAAGAGGAAAGAAGCTATAGGCGGAGGTGTTTGCCAGTTAAGCAGCACCCTTTACAATGCTGCTATAAAATCCGGTTTGGAAATCGTGGAAAGGCATCCACACAGTAAAGATGTCCATTATGTTTCCCGAGGGAATGATGCTGCTGTCAGCTATGGAACCATGGATTTCAAATTCCGTAACTCGAAGGATTACCCTGTTATAATTGAAGCAGGCATAACAGGTGGCAAAGTATTTGTAACAATTTTCAAAGCCTAATTTAAACAAACAGCAAACAACTTTTTAACCCATCAACAAAAGTTGTTTATAATCAAAAAGGTAGGGATAAAATGAAAAGGATATCTACAATTTTAATAATCATTCCGATATGCTTGCTGTTTCTGTTAGCAGGTGTGTGGAAATACCAGCCGCAAAAGAGAAACAACAATATCAAAAAGCTTGAATATAACTCCGGGAATACTCCTGCTTCCTACAGACTTCCCGGTGAATTTGAAAAACAGCAGGCCATTTGGCTACAGTGGCCATCGGAAGCCTATAACGTCGGCAATCATCCTGTAAGCCCTGTAATCATAAATGTTATAAAAGCTATTGATCCGTTTATCAGGGTCAATGTAATGACAAGAAGCAAGGATGAAATCTCACAAATAAAGGCTTTACTCAAATCAAGCGGCTATACAGGCACAAGTGTAAGCTTTTACGATATCAACCATATGTCTATCTGGACCCGGGATGTAGGTCCGGTCTTTGTAATGAACGCCAATAACAAGCTTAATGTTGTAGATTTCGGTTTTAACAATTACAGCCGGGATGGAAGCCAGGACTATATCAATGTAGAAGGCCAGGTAGATAGGCTTGTAGCTCAAAGGTTCAATCTTCCTGTTATAGCTACCAGCCTTATATCCGAGGGCGGTGCAATAGAATCAAACGGGAAAGGTACCTTGATGACAACTGAATCTGTTGTACTGAAGCGCAATCCCGATATGACAAAACAGCAGATTGAGAACGAATACAAAAGAGTTTTCGGGCTAAAGAAAATAATTTGGCTTAAAAAAGGCCTTGCGGAAGATGACAGAATTACAAGCGGCCATATAAATGAAATAGCAAGGTTCGCCAGTCCTAATACAATACTTCTGGCACAGGTATTACCCGGAGACAGATATGCAAACAATTACACAAACGAATCATATTTAAGGCTTGAAGAAAATTATAATATACTTAAGAATTCAACCGATCAGGACGGTAAACCATTTCGCATTATAAGGATACCTATGCCGCCAATGGTCTACGGTAAACCAAATGAAGAAGGCAAAACACCCATACGCAGTTATTTGAACTATGCTGCTACAAATGGTGCTGTTTTATTTCAATCCTATTGGAAATCCGGGCTTTCTACTGAACTGAGGGACACTGAAAACGGTGTCATCGATATATTCCGCGGAGTATTTCCCGGAAGGCAAATAATCGGTATAGATTCTGAAAATGTAAACCTCTGGGGCGGAGGGCTCCATTGTATAACCCAGCATATGCCTGCTGAGTAAAGTCAGAGCACGGCTACTAATTTAATAAGGCGAATAAGGGGGTAGACCTTATTCGCTGCTTCAATCTAACACCATTCCGTATAGAAAAGTCCTCAAAAATGGTATATCAGCATATAATCATTAACCCGTGTTTTTTCACAAACGCTCTTATTTTTATATGATTATTGGTGTTCCGGTGACCATATAGCCGTAAAAGTCCTCTAGGATGTATATATAAACTTATAAGTGCTGATTCTGAATTTGAAAGCACCAAAAGTATAACACCAGAAGAAAGTGACGATCCAGTTTCACTTGCTATACCACTTTATTATGGAACTTTTGGATGGCAGTTTACAGCGATAGATTTTACTCTCTATAGATGTAGATTATGACGCAGCTAGTGGAGCACCATCTAACAGGAATAATATAACAAGATGGGTTTTTCTAAAAACTTTGGGGGATTTTATAAATGCGAATGTTCAACATCTTCTGATGATCCAATAGCTTCAGATAATGGTTTAGGTGCAAAATTATATTACACTTATCGTTCTGGCGTTTCATAACAAGGATGAAAATCAATGCTACAATAGAAGTTTTAAAAGAGAATCCGTTACCGAGTGGAGAAGATAATCTCTTATCCGATACAATCATTCTTGTAGGGAATGAAGCTAACGGAAAGAAAATGAAGAATCCCTTACGGCGGGTTACTTGTATATAATGAGAAGGAAGGCTGCCCAGTATATATATTAACCAACAGATTTGATTTAACTGCATTGGAGATAGCCAATCTGTATACCTTTAGGTGGCAGATTGATTCCCACAACAAAAAGTATTACAATAACTCCTTTTCAGCTTAGCGTACAATTTCCGCAAAAAACTGCCGATACCCCAGTTGGAAAGCAAGAAATTAATTAAGGAACCGATCTATTGAATTAATAGAAGTAATATGATGGATGGACTGGAACAATTTGTGCCCTGTTTTAAAGCAAAAATTTTTGTTACATTAATCAAAATAGGATATAAATATAGTAGAGGTGGGCCGAATGAGAAGTTTTGAGGAACTTTGCAAGGAAAACTATAAAAGAATATATAAATACATATTTACGATGACCGGAAGCAGGGAGTCTACTGAGGATTTAATCCAGGACGTCTTCACAGTTGCCTATGAAAAAGGCGAAGCCTTTTTGCATCATGAAAAACCGCCTGCATTTTTGTACAGGACGGCACGGAATCTTACGCTTACATATTTAAAGCAGCATAGGATTTCTACAATGGAATATCTGTCTGAAAATATTGCTGACAACGATACTGACTTATGTGAAAAACTCTTAATGGATATAGACCGGAAAATTGATGAGACGGCTTATACCGGGCAAGTGATTGGAAGTTTGAATTCAAATCAGCATAAGCTTTATACTCAACGTTACATAGAGCGTAAATCAATTAAAGAAATTGCTTCGGAGCAGGGCATCAGTGAAACAGCAATGCGTATGCGGCTGGTAAGACTTAAGCGGGGAATACAGGGTATAGTCAAAAATTTAAAACTTGATGATAAATAAGTTACATTAGGTAAATTTAGATATATATCAGTGTAAGGTGCTTTACTGAGAAAGTTGAGGTAATTCATATGGATAATATTTCACAACTCATGAAGGAATTGGATACGGCTGTCCTATGTGACAATATCGAAAAAGCAGATGAAATTTCAGATAAATTGTTTCATTTGCAAGGTAGCATGGAAGCGGACACTGTAATGCCAGACCAGTTTTTTGAAAAAATCAAAGACAGAAGCAAACAAAAATCAGGAGGTCAAAAATCTATGAATACGAAGAAGATTATCAGTATAGCTGCTATCGCAGCTGTTATCGCAGTACTTGGTATTACTACGCTGGCTACACGCTGGTTTGGTATCAAAGATTTGGTTATCAAAAACAATGATAACGGAGTTGCTGTGACAAAAAATATGAGTGATTCGGATTCTCGTGGTGAGACTGCTGCTACCTCGGATGTAGCAGCACCTATCGTAGACAATGGAAAAAAAGAACCGGAATTAATTGCTCTACAGGGGTATCCCGACAGTAATGAATACAAAGCCAGTGCTGCATGGAATTTATTTTGTACCGGATATGACACTGATCACAGCCTTCTGAATGCGGTAGGGAACGGTTCCAATGAAATTACTAAGAAATACCCGATGTATCTGGTATACACTCAGGAAATGGCAGATAAACTGGAGGAGATTGTTAAAAAATATGGACTGACATTGCATAATTCCATGACAGTTATTGATAGCCGTGAAGAATTAATCAAACAGGCAGATGCGGGTGATTTTATTGGAAATGCAAATACGGTCTTGGGAGGCTATGTTTACAACGACGGTACTTTTCAATTCGATGGTGAAGCGATATTGAAAAACAGATCGAGGATTGCCTACCAGTTCGGAAACTATGTGAAAGGTACTTTTTCCTCTACGTATCTTAACATCGGTGAGGCAAATGTCTATAAAGAGTGGACATATAAAACAAGCAGCGGTGTAAAGGTCTCACTGGCACTCAGTGGGAGTAAATCTCTGGTTATTGCAGATCTGAAAAATTCTTATGCTGTCATAAACGTACTTTCTGGAACAGAAGGAAACGGCTCATTAGTTTCAGGAAGCATCACGGCTGAGGTTTTACAGGAATTTGCGGATTCATTTGATTATTCGCAGATAAAATAATTTTGGGTAAGCAGATGCACACATCATCATGAATTGAATATGACCGCTCCGGCAGATATGATAAAGACTGCCGGAGTGTTTTTTTAAGTATAAACCAATTATTCATGAAGAGGCAAAACCGAGACCTTCTTAGGGTATAAGCAGTTTTTGCTAATTTTGTACGCTAAGGGCTTAAACGCTTAGAAAATCTATATCTTATATCTAATATTCCCACGATTAAAAGCATTGCAATAACTGCTTTTTCAGCTTAGCGTACAATTTCCCCAAAAAACTGCCGATACCCCTATTATATTTTTAGCCTGCTCATCATACTGCTTTATATTCAAATAATCTCTTATGGACACAGTGATAATTCAACTAAGTAAGGATTTTCATGAAATTTACCAACAGCGTTAATTCATATCATATCCTTACAATTCGTAAGGTTTAGCCGATATACTGACATATGCCAATATAAAAAATGAGGTATCCCGTGATGAACCTTCATAAATACTAGAAATTTTAATTTTTATCTTTACACTTTTTTGCTATTTCACTTCACCTTTCCTGTTGGAATTTTGATAAGAGTAGCAGCATGAGACTTAATGGTGAATGGCTGTGGATGCTATAATGCACACAATAATTGGGGTAATTACCTTAATGCGGATTACCGAATGTTGAATGTAGAAGTATGTCGAATTTTGTTGTTCTATGCCTTGTAAAAATACATAATAGATATTAGTTAACATAATTCCAAAAACAAAAATACATAAAAAGGATGAGATGCTAATGAAAAGTATAAAGGTCAAATTAATGTTACCTATATTTGCTTTAATGTTTTTTTATTCTCATTATTTGTACTCAGTTTATTACAGCTAAAAACAATCTAAAGATGGTGAACGAAATGAATGGAAAATTCTTCACCACTTTATCGAAGTCTGATGATTTAAAACTTAATGTTGTACAGGTACAGCAGTGGATTACAGATATTAGTGCTGCAAGGGCTGCTGAAGGATTCGACGACGGGTTTAATGAAGCAGATAAATATGCACAAAATGTAAAGACAACTCTTAATGAGCTTATAAAGATTAATCCAGAGCAAAAGAAAGAACTTGATAAAATTAGAAAAGATTTTGAACCGTATTATGAAATGGGAAAGAGAATGGTTAAGGCCTATATCGATGGGGGTCCGGACGATGGTAATCAAGTCATGGGAGAGTTTGATAAAACTGCCGAAATAATAAATAGTGAAGTATTAATAGTTTCATTATTTGCATTAATTACAGTAATCGTTATTGTATGGTTATCCATATCAAAAATCATAATAAAACCCATCATGCTGCTGGAGAAAGAGCTTAATTCACTAGCTGAAAATGGAGGCGACTTAACGCAACAAATTCATGTTTACTCGAAGGATGAAATTGGCAATCTTTCAACAAGTGTTAACAAGTTTATCACTAATCTTAGGTCTATTATGATTGATATCAATAATTGCTCTGATAGTGTTGAAGAGGCCGCGATAACTGTATCAAAATGCTTAACTGAGCTGAATTCAAATATAGGGGACACATCAGATACAGTTCAGCAGCTCTCTTTAGGAATGGAAGAAACTGCTACAGCAACCGAGCAAGTAAATACATCTTCCGAAGAGATAGAAACTGCAATAGATGCAATAGCTGCAAAAGCTCAAAGAGGGTCAGCGGCAGCAAAAGAAATTAGTAGCCGAGCCAATGAATTGAAATCCAATGCGGTTGCTTCACAGCAGGCAGCACAAGAGATTTATGAAAAGCAAAGATACAAGTTGGAATCGGCATTAGAGCAAGCGAAGGCGATTGACCAGATTAAAGTGCTTTCTCACGCTATTTTGCAAATATCATCTCAGACCAACTTTCTTGCTCTCAATGCTGCGATAGAAGCTGCCAGAGCAGGAGAATCGGAAAAAGGGTTTGCTGTTGTTGCAGACGAAATAAGAAAGCTAGCTTAAGACTCCAAAAGTACAATTAGTGAGATTCAAAGAGTTACAAAGGAAGTAATATCATCGGTTGAGAATTTGTCAGATAGCTCAAGGGAAATTATAAGTTTTATGGATAGTAATGTTATAGGAGACTACGAGGAAATGCTGCAAACTGGAAAACAATATAGTGAAGATGCCATGTTTATTGACAGATTGGTTTCTGATTTCAGTGCAACAGTTGAAGAGCTGTCGGTGAATGTGGAAAGTATCATAAGGGCTATAGGTGAAATTTCAATGACTATAAATAGTGGAGCTGCAGGGACACAAAATATTGCAGAAAAAACATCAAGCATTGTTGATCAAGTGAATGAAGTCCATAAACAAATGCTTATTAGTATGGAAGATGCAAGAAACCTAAAGGAAACTGTTTTAAAATTTAATTTCTAACACTTTATTTGAACCATGTGAGCATGTAATCAAGCTGCTTTTGCTGGAAGTCTATATTCATACATAAGTTCATTGCATCAACTGCCTTAGAAACTTCCCTCATGCTTTCTTCCATGTCTATCATAGCCTGCACTTGCTTCAGGTGCAACCGATTTACTGACTCAATCAATTCCCAGCCATTTTTACCTGGCGGATAGGCAGAATTTACGTCAGCTTTCTCCTTCAATTCAGAACGAAGCCTGTAAATAATGAAAAAACAATCTATTAATTGCTGCAGTGATGATCTGTTCAGCATTTTATTGCCAGTGACGGTTGTTTCCCTCAATATATTCTTCTTTTGAACATAAATATCCCTTGCTGCTTCATTATATTTCACTTTCCATTCCCTATGGAGGTTCAAGCAGCCTGCACAAGAAATATAATCTTTTGTAGAGGTGTCCTCTTCAGCCGACTGCATGCTGCAATGCACTTTAGTTAAAGCTGCCGCAATATTTTCAATGCCTTTGATGTGTGCTTTAAGCTCATCTGAGCTAAAGGAAAGCTCATTCATCCATTTAAGATAAAAATGTGCCAAATGCACTGGAAAGACACTGCCATGTCTCCTGCTGCAACACAGTAAAAGTTGTGCCATCAGAATCTTGAGGTTCTCAGAATGTTTTAGTAAAAGCTGTGGAGATAACCTGTTTCTTATGTTTTTTAGCTCAATCTTTCTCCTTTTTGATAACTCGTCATAAAGTCCTTCTGTAAAACAAAAACCGTCTAAAAGCGTATAGTGACGGCTTCCTGCCTCGCTAACCACACGCATTACGCCCCACATAATGCCGATATAAAGTTTCAAGTCGGAAAAAGCCTCTTCGGAAACCATAAGTGTTGTGGATTCTGGGCTTTCTTCTGCAGCTTCCAGCCAGGGACATATAAATGTAATTGAGCGGCCCGGTATATTAATTACTGCTTTTTTTGAAGCATTCATAACATCTGCTGTAACCGACAGGCTTTTTATCTTTGCATGGTTTTCGAGTTCCAGCTTTCCAAGGTCAACAATAGGCTGGCATATTTCAATGTCTTCGCTTTGGCTAATTATCGGAGGGTATTCCCCTTTCTTATACTTCAATAAATCTTCCCAGTTATACCCTCTAAGCCTTGATACTGAAAGGTTAATATCATAACCATATTGATGTATAAGTGCACCCTTTAAAATCCGTTGCCAGGAAAATGATCGGAATATTTCTATGAAACGATTAATAGGTGTTAATTCAAACCCAATGGGAACTATTTTGTCAAATTGGCCCAAGAAAGAGGTCTGTGCATAGGGATATTTTATAAATGCTGTGAAAATACTATCACACTTTGCATACTTTTCATCATGCCATTTTTTTTGCTCAATAGTTTGGCTTAACCGCTTATCACCACTGTGGCTTATTATTCTGCCATACTGTCCAACCAAGCTGCGGTTTGTGTAGTAATTCCAGCTCAAAGCACTATATCCTGTTAATTCTCTTCTGACAGAATCATTTTTAAATGCTTCTTTAAGTACTGTAAAGTTTTCTTTTGAATATGCAAATACCTGGAAAATATAATCGCCAAAATATAATTTGGACACAAAATGAGTCCCGTAGTTCTGAAAAAAATCCAAATAACCTTCTGCCTGCCTCTCTGTGACTATGGCATCATGTTTAAGACCTTCACATAGCTTGATTCCGGGCCGAAGCCTTGACATAGCCACCCTGCCCTCCTTGGTTAGGTGCAGTTGCTTGTCAAATGTGACTGCACCAGTTTCCCGTAACACTTCATGAGAAGCTTCACCTGAAAAACGCCTTAGTTTCACTAGCATATAACTGCAATCCTGCGTAAGATCAAGCCCCATATAGCTTCCTAATTTTCCAAGAACTTCACTATTGTCAGGATGGTCTAGTATGAGTGGACCTGTAGGTATATTAAATACTTTTTCCTTCCCTTTGAAGGGCAATACCCTGTATTCAAACAAGCTGCTCAAGAGGCTTTTTACCTCATCATGTAGAGTTATTAATGGATAACTGAAAAATGTCTGTGGCTCTAAAATTGGCTGAGGAAGTGAAGTTCTTATTGGCTTACAAGGAAGTGAAAAAAATGGAGATCCATCCTCATCATAAAACTTCCACAGAGGCTTGAAACCATATATAATATTTACAGATGTTCCTATCTGAACGTTTGATTTGAACAATAATATCCCTCCATATAATTGGTTTTACTGTATTTTCCCCAGCCAAATTTAAAATCAATATTGGTTGTAATAAGCTTTAATCTTTGAACTTAAGAAATTTTCCAAAGACCACAAGGTCACCGGGTACATAAGCACTACTCATCTGGATGAAACCTTTTGCAGGGAACAGAAGGTTTTGCAATGCAAATATGGAAATTGCCTGAAACTTTGTTCCGGCCATTTGCTGCTGAATTGCTCCTGGAATATCCTTTTTCATCTCATCCTTTACCCTCATTTGAAGGGTATTGTCATTACATTCACAAGGTCCGGTTGGTTTCAATGTGGTATTGTCAACACTGACTGTAGGTGTTGTGCTGGCAATCTGTATAGTCTGAAGTCCTTCGCTTCCTCCCACAACGATATTGTAGTAACCAGTCATGTTAAATGTCACATTGACACTGTGCCACTCCCAAGGAGAATAGTGAAAAAAGCCATATTCATCATAAACTTTATATCTGTATTGGAAGCTTATTTCTTTTGTATTGCTGTAGCTTAAACCAATACCATTATACTTGTCGGGTAAAAAGGTCATACCATTGATATCCCAGCTTACAGCATTTCCTGACGGACTCATCCTATACTGGTCTTTATCATTTCCAAAGTTCACATTTCCTTTAACGTTGCCAGCAAGAACCCTGGCATTCCAAGCTTTATAGTCATCCCCCGGGTCGACTGTTTCAACAGTAACATTGTTGCCCACGCTGTTAAAGCTGTGTACAAAAATATCCCGGAACATGATTTTGGTATTAATCATGAGAGAACAGTCGTTTCCATCTGGAATCGGCTCATTGACATTAATGGTCAGATTGTTCTGCTGAGTGCCGCTGGTGGTAATAAATATCTGTAGAATATTTTTATTGCTGTTGGTAGTCATTACGTTAAGCTTGAAGCTTCTTGGCACTAGAGAGTCAATGGTTGTGAGGTTATTTAAGTCCAATGTATTTACAAGGTAGGTTATATCACTCTCCGTAAAATAGGTAGTCAATTCTTCTCTAAGTCTGGTATTGTTAACGGAGACATTGAGTTTCTGGGCAGTAAAGCTTCCTTTTCTAAAATCGAGTATTACTGATTTGGTATTTTTACCCCCTTTTGCATCCTGCACAAGGCCATCTACAGTACCTAAGGCTACTGTCCCTTGTATATATGGGCTATTAGACACATCGATTGCTTGTTCCTTTCCCCACCTGATTCCGGGATCATTGATATCGTAATCATTAGGGTCAAAAGCTTCATCAACAAACTTAGAGCCTTTCTGGGTATGTCCGCTTGTAATAAGCTGCTTGACTGTCACATAATCACTATTATTGGTTTCAAACTGCATGATGGGTGTATCAAGGTTTACGCTAAATCTGGTATATGAAGCTATATATGGGGTAGAAGGTGGCTGCGGATCAGGATCAGGGTTATCTATCTTCTCACAATAGCTGACATCAATAATCATAGGATTGGCACTAGTTCTGTTGTCATATTGTGATTTCAGGAACCTGTTGACAGGCTCTTCCATCATATTGAAAACCACGTCCCATCCCTTAAGAACCGCCTGATTTTGGTACATCTGGTCTAAAAGTTTATCCAGTGAAGTATTAGAATCATTTGATACTTCCGTCATAAGCATTTTCCTTTGATCTATCAGCAAAGCGGTAATACTGAAGGACAGCTCAATATCCACTGTCAAATCGTTAAATTCCAGTCCAGAATTGGTACTGCTGTCAGGAAGGCTAATTTGCCAAGTAGAAAACGGTGTAACCTTTGTGATTTTTTCATCTATAGAGCCAGTTTGATCTCCAAAAATTGCCTTTCCGTCTAAAATCCTATAATCGTAGGGGCCAAAATACCGTTCATTGGTATTAAAAGCAATGGCGTTACCTTTACGATCCCTGTCTTCAAAGGGGTTTCCCTTACAGGTTAAATTAATTAGGTATTCTCCTGAGTTAGAACCCTTAATTCCCAAAATGTTAGCAACGACTTTATCTATACGGACCATTGAATACTTGTGAAACTCCGTTGAGCTAGGCTGGATAATAAATTCAAAAATATTGCCTTCAATAAGTTCCTTCACGGGCACCTTTTTTATCCTATAAACAATGGGTTCGGATACGGGCTTTGGCGTTGGATTCATCATAGTCAATGCATTAATTATATTTTGCTGCTGTAATGACATAACCTGTTTGACACTTACCAAATCGAACCTGCTGATCGGTGCAGGTGCCCCTAAATATTCAAATTGTACCGCTGAATCTTGCAGCATTAAAGTATCTGCCAACATAGCCATAACCTGCTTCAACTGGAATTGAATCTGACCGCTCAGTCCCACTAAATCAACAGAGCTTATTTCAGGATCACTGATATCACCAAGATGTAGGGATTTTGATAAAGAATCCATGCGTTCTGCCTGCTGGGCATTGACCTTCACCAACTGCTGGTTGTAATATATTTCTGTTTTCAAGCTCCCTAGCTTTGCGTTGGCATCAATCCATGACTGTGCCCTCAGTGCAAGGATTTTAAAAGCAGCAATAAGGTCAGCCTTTGCTTTTTGAGGTCCGCTGTCATTAGGAACATTAACCAGGGACGCTTCCAAATGTATGCTAAATTCTTCCCATTCACGGGCAGTAGGCATATCCAGGTCATTATTGAGATTGGAAAGTGCTTCCGATATCTCATTAAGAGCACTTACATCATCTGCAATTTCACCGCTCAGCTTTGTGAGTGAATTAACCGTTTCAATAACATCCTTTATTTTGGTTGCCATCTCAGCTAATTTTTTCACAGATTCTGTTTCTGTTAAAGGAATAAATAGTGCCACACCTAAAGTAAATACATTCTGTGCGATATCAAGGCAGAATTTCATTATCTGGTCTGATTCCCATTCTACAATTGCCAACTGGAATGCACTCACTGTTTCATCTACAGCCCTCTGCTGCTCCAGCATCAGATTATTGAGGTTATTTATATCTGTAATGGTTGCATCGAATTCCTGTTGTTTCTGTGCTACTATCATATTGTAATGTGTAGACATGTCTGTCTGGTTTTGGGCAAGATCGGCAAAATACCGAGTGAGAAGGCTGCCTGTGCTTTTGATATTCTCATTGAGCTGCTGCGATGTCTCAATAGTCAGCTCTGCCAGCTTCCGCACAGAAATATCCCTTTGATAATCCCGCAGTTTATCCGATAATTCATCAGCAACAACAATCATGCTGTTGACATAATCCTTATATGTGCTATAAGTAAGATAAGGTACAGGGGTTCCTTCTGTACGCAGATTACCTGATATTTTTGAAAGATAGATAGCCCGATTTCTATGATTTAAAAGCATGGGGTCTCCGCAGTCAACTGGAATGATACTTGCAAGCCAGTCTAAATACTGCTTTTCAAACTTTCGGATTTCCTCAGCATTGGTTCCCCGAGAAGTAAGTGCTGACTGCGCAGACACTAACGAGAAGCCGATGTTGGTAGATTGGTTTTGCAATATATCCAAAATGGGTTGTATCCTCATATCTGCCTTAATACCGATTGTAAAGCGTCCTGTCAGTACATCTGGTTCCCCTGTATAATAAAGAAAAGCATCAGTCAGGGTATAATATTCCACTCCGTCAGCATTGCGTATAACAGCTGCTCCAAGCATATCACCACATACCAATTCATGGGATTCGTAAGCTTCCCCGGAGAACTCCAGTACAGGAATTCCACTGGAGGTAGTTGCATCAATAATATATGACATAATTATCACATTTTTACCTGGAATCTTTTTGGGCTGTTGGTTTCCCAACTCAAGCACATGGGTAAAAACACTGAAATTTTGAACCTGTTGGGTGTTAACAAGGGTAATGGCATTGATATCCACAAATTCCTGGTAAATATCAACCGTTGGCGTAGCAATAGTCGATAGCCACAGATCTGATGAATTGGGGAATATTTTGGTCCATTTATAACCTGCATCAATCCTGAAGTCAACCTTAATGCCCTGCAAATACTTTTGAAGCATGCAGGCCTTGAATAACCTGTTCCACAGGTTTACTACCCTTAAGTCTGAACACAACTGTGAAATTGGGAGGAGTTCAAACCCTGTAACAGTTACCGAATTAAACTGTTCGCAGAAGTTACTTCCACTTTTTGAACTGTCATAAGCCATAAAAATACTGTCATGCAGTGCATATTTATCGTCTCTCCATTCACCTTTACTCACTGTCAGGCTCAAAACCGGGTCCTTACCAAGACTGATTATGCTGCCGTACTGGGTTACATAGCCGTAAGCATGGCCTGAAATGACGTTGTAGGCAGTGGTATAGTATTTGTATGATAAAGAGTCCAATCCGTCAATTACATCAGCATCTCCACGTTCATTGTCAAATACAGCTTTTAAATCATTATAGCTATTCTTATTGATGGCAAAAACCTGAAAAAATACATCTCCAAGTTCTACTGCTGAAACAAAATGGGTTCCATATTCATAGCACAAATTTAGTAAATTCAGACTTAAATCCATATTAAGGCCTGTCAGTGTTGAAGTGCTTATGTCTTTTGGCAGTGAAGCGGCAAATGCATTAATAGCTGCTTTTGCGTTGAGGGTCAAATATTGCTCCCTATGCTGCTTTCCAAAATCAGAAACATATTCATGAACTGCCTTACCGGAGTTCCTGACCATTCTGACCAGCATATACGAATCGTTCTTCGTTAGGTCAATCCCCAAATAGGCACTCAAGCTTTGCATGGAAGCTGCTGAATCAGCATCCTTAAGTGTCAGAGGGCCTGAAGGTATTGAAAACACTGTTCCTTCGTTTTCCGGTGGAAGTACATTATAATCATAAAGTTTGCTGATAAGACTTACAACATCGTCATGGATACTAATGACAGGAAGGCTCCAAACTCCTGTATTAGACACAGTCTGTACATCGTAAGTGTCAACAGCAATTTGCAAAGGTATATAGAAGGGCTTTGAGCTTTCATCATTCCTATCCCATACAGGTTTGAAACCATATAAAA
Organism: Pseudobacteroides sp.; assembly: GCF_036567765.1. Classification (NCBI taxonomy): domain Bacteria; kingdom Bacillati; phylum Bacillota; class Clostridia; order Eubacteriales; family Oscillospiraceae; genus Pseudobacteroides; species Pseudobacteroides sp. The sequence continues at coordinate 63,413 of NZ_DATCTU010000006.1, read as the reverse complement.
GATTAGCTGTGTCCCCCAATTTTAAACTAGAAATTGTTGCCATGTTTCGACCTCCTTATTTTACATTAATCCTTCTATATTCAGCAGATGCATTCAAGGATTTATCTGCTATCATACCTTGCATATATTGAATATTCTTTTCCTGGCGGACAAAATAGCTGATATTTATATAGTAGGTAATCTTAACATTTACTTTGAATGGATCTCACTATATATTTATTATGTGTAATAACTACATATTATTACATATATATCCATATATGCTTGCTAAATGTAAACGGTTAATTTCTGATTGCAGATGAAATGACAACAATGCTAGATACCATTATTTCCAGGTTAAGGAACTTGTACCGTTTGTAATATTTGCTGTCTGAAGCATTGCAATGCTTGCAGGATCATTTCCGGAAAGTTCAATTACAATACTATCATTTCTTCCGTTTGTTGTTAAATCAGGGTCGGTTGCTTGCATGGTAAAAGGAACACCTGAATAGAGTATGAGCCTGGGTTCGTCTTTTTCTCCTGCAAGATTGGTAGTAATACAAGGAATTATGTTATTGACAGTAGTAGTGTATTTAAGTGTAGGATCTCCGAGAAGAATTCCTTTTGGGCAGCCTACTTCAGTGTAATTGTCTATAATACCGGCCATATAATCTTTGTAAGCTTGTCCTACAGGTGTACCGCTTGCAAGCTTTGTATAGAATTCTTCACTGTAGCCGTATCCCCATCCGCCTGTTGAACCGGTAACATTTAAAACATAGTTATTAGTAAAAAGGTATGCTGCACCTATATTATTTTTTTAACTATGATACCGTTTTCTATTGCGTTATATTGACATGCAGAGCAGCTTGACAGTTGCATGAAATTAACCTTGGGAACAACGGGATTTGTCAGAATCCTGTTGTACGTGTAATCACTATATCCCATATTATAACCATTCCAAACGACTACTTGATGGTAATCATTTGAAGAATGTATAGTCTGTTGATAAAATTTATAGCCCTTTTCAAGTTCCTGTTCAATCCTGTCGGGTGTTGTTAACGAATCGTCAAAAAGGCTGTATACTTGAGGTGTAACTCTTCTCAAATAAGTGGGCACACTTTTATCTTGTTTATAATCATTACAGTCTTGTAATAGAAGGGACCTTTTTTGTGATTCGGTATCAAGATTACTTCCCTGAACTCTATAATTATGAATTTTATTTAGATAACTTTTTACATATACTACATATACTGCTTCTTGAGCAATCGTATCAGTTATGCAGCCTGAACTTATACTTCCATAAATCATATCCGGTGCAAAACCACGCAAAACATCATTGGAAGGGTTCGGAGAATATGGAACAAATGCACCCGCACTATTTAAGCTTCCCCAGTTACTCATATCCGCATAGAAAAGATCTGTCGGAAGATTTGTGGAACCTGCATCGTATGTCCAGAATGCAGTAGGAATACTGGGATGTGAACCTATAAGTACGAATCCTTCATACCCGTTATTATAAAAGGTGCGTATACGTTCCTTTAAAGCAGTAGCATTTATGCATGTGTATTGAGGGGTGGTTGAAATTGTTATTAATTGCGGCAGCCATCCTTCAGCCACCAGATTGTTCATATATACAGTAAGAGTACTGGCTATTTCTCCAGAACCGTAATCATATAAAGGCTTACTTACAAAAACGAGAAATTTGCGTCCTGTCGGTGAGGGTGATGGAGAAGGTGATGGAGATGAAGCTGCTGGAGCTGTTCCCCAAACCAGTGAACCACTTAAATATCCTGTAACTTTGGTATAGTCTGCATAAGTTGTTCCTATGGGATTGAAGGAATAGTCATCTGCTTGAGTATAAGTTGTATTGTCGGACTTGGCAAACCTTACTTGTATGTCTGTAGAGGCATTAGCTACCAGGCTTCCAGATTTAAACCCTATTTCAAGGTAACGGTCAGCTGTTCCCGATGGGTTTGTAATTGTTACAAAACTTCCTATTACATTAGCTGCATCGATTGTTGCCCAGTCGCACTAGAAATTTTGAGTTGCTGATGAATCGATAGTATAGTAATATCTTATTTTCAAATTTGCAAGGTCTATTGAGGATGAAGAACTGTTAAGTAGGTTTGTGGGAATTTTATTTTAGTGCATTCTAAATCAGAATATCTGGTCTCCCAAATTGGGGACCTTTCATATTTAAAGTATTGGCAATTTTTCTATAAATATGCGTAGTATCGGAAATATACGTATAAATTTGTATAAGATTGGCAAGAATTCTCCATAAGGTCCACCTCTGCCCGGTTTTACATAAGGGAACATGATAACACGATTATCAACACTGTCAACCGCAAGCATGTGTTGACGAGCTAAGTCAACACATGAGCGAAATTTATAGCGGAAGTTATTTTTTGATCGTGCCTAAGATTGGGCTTGAGTAGATTCCACCGCACATAGGAAATCATAAATGGGCTTTACGCTTACAAAGCCTTTTTTCAAAATGCCAGGTAATTCCTTTGAAAATGCCAGGCTAAAATCATTCTGTGCACATTCAAAGTAAATATTTTTTCTGTCTAGCCAGGATCTCAGGTTCTCAGATTGGTCAGGAAATTTGCTTCTTTTATACATTTCACCACCGATAACAAAGGTATCTTGAGATTCATAGCATTCTAAAGCACTTAAAAATGCGGGATGACTCCTGCAGATCATTTCACGCATAGCAAACATTGAACATGCCTGTGCACCATAATACCCTACACCGTAGCTTGAACCTTTTTGGCTTATCTCAAACCAGAAGCAGGGAGACGAGGACATCAAGGATTTATTCCTCAGGAATACGAACCAGGCATTATCCCTATAAAGAGACTTGTCCTTTGAAAAACGGGTGTCTCTTCGTACTCTGGAGATTAGTTTTGAAGGAATGGTCAGAAACTGACTGTCTATTTCTGTCATGGTGGGTGTGAGCTCTGTTATAAGCTGAACAAACGGGTTGTATACATATTGCTTATATATATGCTTATGATTATCATACCAGTCCTTGCTGTTATTGATTTTATTTTCAAAAAGAAATTTCAGTGCTTCACTTGTAAATCCTCTAAAGCTCATTCTATACCTCCGAATACTGTACTTGGCTGCATAGCATAGTTTATTTTCCCAAGTTATAATATATATACATCAAAATTACTGTTTCCGCTCTAGCTATATAGCTTAGAGGGTCTATTTTATCACCATCTTTTCTTCTAATCAAGTGATATTTATTCCATTAAATGCATAATTGGATATGCTTTTATAATCAGAGGACTTCGAAAATAAAGATTTATATGTGTAGAAGACTTACCTTTTGGAGAAATGCAATCCACAGTTTCTAGTGATACTTGTTTTATACTTAGTTGACGGCAAATGTCACATCATTCTTTTTTGGATACTCAATACACTTGTGAGTGAAAATATAATCAGATTAAATTATAATCAATGTAAAGTAAATTAAATTCATTTATATACAATTATACGTTGACAAAATGAGAACCGGATAATAAAATTAAGTTAAAAGGCCTAATTATTTTGGTGTTTCATGAATTAATGTAATAAAACTAATAAAAACTATTATTATTCAAAAGGAGGTAATTATGTCGGATTATAAAATTGCAGATTTGAATTTGTGGGAATGGGGAAGAAAAGAAATAGAAATTGCAGAAAAAGAAATGCCTGGACTTATGGCTATCAGAGAGAAATACGCTCCGGAGCAGCCATTGAAGGGTGTTAGAATTTCCGGCTCACTGCATATGACTATACAAACAGCGGTTCTTATAGAAACTCTTGTAGCCCTTGGAGCAGATGTGAGATGGGCTAGTTGCAATATATTCTCCACCCAGGATCATGCAGCTGCTGCAATAGCAAAAGCAGGTGTTCCTGTATTTGCATGGAAGGGAGAAACCCTCGAAGAATACTGGTGGTGTACGGAGCAGATGCTTACATTCCCTGGTGGTCTCGGACCCCAGCTTATAGTTGATGATGGAGGGGATGCGACTCTTTTTATTCATAGGGGATACAAAGCAGAAAATGAACCCTCAATTCTCGACGAAGCTACCGATAATGAAGAGCTTAAAATTATAAACAAGCTCCTTAAAGAAGGCCTCAAGAAGGACAACAAGAGGTGGCACGAGGTAGTCAAGGAATGGAAGGGTGTTTCGGAAGAGACTACTACCGGAGTTCATAGACTCTATCAAATGGTTGAAAGAGGAGAACTTCTAGTTCCTGCTATAAACGTCAATGATTCTGTTACCAAGTCAAAATTCGATAACCTTTATGGCTGCAGAGAATCATTGGTTGATGGAATTAAAAGAGCAACAGATGTTATGATAGCTGGAAAGGTAGCAGTTGTATGCGGTTATGGCGATGTTGGTAAAGGTTCGGCACAATCCTTGCAAGGCCTTGGAGCAAGGGTGATAGTAACTGAGATTGACCCGATATGTGCATTGCAGGCAGCAATGGCAGGCTATGAAGTCAAAACCATTGAGGATACTCTCGGTATAGGAGATATCTATGTAACCACAACCGGCAACATGGATATTATCACTCTTGAGCATATGAAAAAAATGAAGGATCAGGCAATTGTGTGCAATATAGGCCACTTTGATAATGAAATTCAGATGGCTAAACTAAACAGCTACCCTGGCATCAAAAAGATAAACATAAAGCCTCAGGTTGATAAGTATATATTCCCTGAGGGGCATGAAATATTTGTTTTGGCGGAAGGAAGACTTGTAAACCTGGGATGTGCTACAGGGCATCCATCATTTGTTATGTCCAACAGCTTCTCAAATCAGACACTTGCTCAGATTGATTTGTGGAAGAACAAGGATAAGTATGAACCCAAGGTTTATATCTTGCCCAAAAAGCTTGATGAAGAAGTTGCAAGGCTCCACCTTGAAAAAATCGGTGTAAAGCTGACAAAGTTGACAAAGGAACAGGCTGATTATATAGGAGTTCCTGTTGATGGTCCGTTCAAGCCGGATCACTATAAATATTAATGATATACTAAAGCAATAATTCTACTACTTTTTTGATGTCTAGGAAATTATGGTGTATTCTATACCACAATTTTTCACAACAACAACTAAGGTTGTATACGAATAACAAATTTAATATTAAGATTTTTAGGAAAACCTCTTTGCATATTGTTTGTAAAGGGGTTTTGCATTATAACCAGCGTGAAAACAGATATATTAAGCTTATGATGATATCGCTTTAAGAATTTTAACATTATGAATATAATAATATTTCAAAATATATATTAATGTGTTGTTTACAATAGTGTATGACATACAGTATAATATATATAGGAGGTGAATCTATGGAAGAAAATAAGCAGGACGATCTCTTCGACAGTTTATTGTTGGAACTTAGGAGAGGAACCATAATCCTCAGTGTGCTAAGTCAGCTAAAACTTCCCCAATACGGATATTCCCTTGTTGTATTGCTGGAAGAGAAGGGTATTCCTGTGGAAGCAGGGACACTATACCCGCTTTTAAGGAGACTGGAAAAGCAGAACTTGCTGGAAAGCAACTGGGACGTAGATGCGTCAAAACCAAGGAAGTATTATCAGTTAAGCAGATACGGAAGAGAAATATATAGAAGGCTATGCGAACAATGGGTTGAGATGGTGAAGAAGATGGATGACTTGATAAAAGAGTAGGAGGGAAAGAATATGGATTTGATAAATCGTTATGTTTATGCTGTTACCAGAAGCCTTCCCGAAAAGCAGAGGGCGGATATTGAAAAAGAGCTAAAAGCACTTATAGGTGATATGGTTGAAGAAAATGATGAAGATGTATCTTACGAGAGTAAGGTAAAAAATGTTCTTATAGAATTGGGAGATCCTGAAATTCTTGCAGACAACTACAGGGGATCCAAGCGATACCTTATAGGTCCCCAATACTACGAAAAATATATACTGATACTAAAGATTGTACTTATTGCGGTATTTGCAGGGGTAACAATGGCTATTATGGCACAAAGCTTTTTTACAAAGGAACAAAGCGGGCTTGATATAATAAAGAACTATTTGTCTGCATTGTTTTCCGCAGGATTGCAGGCCTTTGCCTGGACTACCGGAGCTTTCATAATTGCTGAGAGAAGTCAAATGAATATGGAAAAGGGTAATACTGAAAAGGATAGCCTGGAAAAAGGTAAATGGAGTCCTTCGCAATTACCTGTTATTCCGGAAAAAAAGGCAGTAATACCTGTACATGAGCCTGTTATATCCATCATCTTCAGTACCATATTTTTAGTTCTGCTTTATAGTACGCCACAGGTCTTCGCTGCATATTTTGAACTTGAGAGTGGGAGAATAGTGATTCCGGTATTTAATCAAGAGGCTATGCAAGGCGTAAGAGTAATACTTGTTTCAATACTTTTGCTGCATATTCTTAAAGAAATTTTGAAGCTTTACACAAGAAGGTGGACACTAAAGCTTTCGGTTGTTGTAACTGTGTTAGGTGTAGTATCGACTATCTTGGCATTAAGTATATTTACCAATCCTGATATTTGGAATCCTGATTTTTCAAGTGCAATTGTGAAACATATGAAGTTGACTTTTGATTTTAATGAATTGTGGGATAAATTTAAAACTGGGTTTATTGCAGTTATCATAGTAGTGGGAATTGCAGATGCCATAACCACTTTATATAAGGGAGTCAGGTACAATGTTATGAAATAGTGGAGTAATGAAAGGAATCTTATTTAATGAGTTTTTTAGGTCTATATGAAAAATATAAAAAACTATGTCCCACATATATTCTATACTTAGGCTGCCTTGTAACAGCTTTTGCCATAAAGCTTTTTTACACGAATGCAGACAGTTTTTCTCTGCAATTTATACTGGCTCCTGTTACAAGGCTTGTGGAAGTATTTACGGGGACTCTTTATCATTTTGTGCAGGAAAGAGGCTACATGAGTTCAGATGTAACTGTTGAAATAGGTCCAAGCTGTGCGGGAATTAATTTTCTGGTAATTTTGTTTTGTGCATTTTCCTTTTCATTTATTAAGGAATTTAATGGTATAATAAAAGTACTTGCTGCAGTGTTGTTTTTAATATTATCTTACATAATTACAATAATTGTTAATACCTTTAGAATAGTAGCTGCTATAAATTTTACAGTTTATAACGATGCATATTTAAAAATTGATAAAGAAGATTTCCACAAGATTTTAGGAACACTGGTATATTTCTTTTTTCTTGTATTGTTCTATATGGCAATATCGAGGCTTGTCATATTTCTAAAGACCAGGAAATCTAGAGGCATGCCAAAAACCACCTTGTAAATTTATTAACGATCAAGGTTGCAAAATCGCAATCAATTTTGTTTATGTCTAGGAAATTATGGTGTATTCACACCACAATTTCCCACGACAACAATCAGGGTTGCAAAATCGTAAGCGATTTTGTTCAAGATAGAAAGGAGTGTTTTAATGAAAAATATACTTAAGCCTTATTGGCTTCTAATAGGAGTTTCGCTGCCACAGCTGCTGATATTTATAATAATGGGCAGAATATTTTATATTATAAATTCCCAACTCACTGAGGAAAATCTACGGCTTTGGGCTGTGTTCGGTGGGCTTTTGGGATTATCGTATATTTCCTATACTGTCTATGGGGTTATAAGATTGATTTCAAGGAAGGAAGTACATTTAAAAACAGGTGTTTCACTTTTTTTGACTTACATACCATATCTTTATTTTTTTACTGTATTTAATGATAAAATAATTCCTTCCAGTATTCCAGACTGGATGCTTTTTGAGATTTCCCCTGAAATGATGGTTGTTACAATGATTACGCCTTCTATGGTTGTTGCAATGCTAATTAGCGTAGTCTGGCTTACTCCCTTTAAGTTTGGTATTTTGTTTAATAAAAAGACAGTACCGGTTCTGGCAATTCCAGCCTTTTGGTTTTTGCTTGTTACTGCGTTGCTTCCGTTATTGCATGTTCCTTTTACATCGGTTTTGGACCACCTTTCAACCATATCATTTGTTATTGGAACTGTTGCATTTTTGTTTGTTATTGTCAAACTTATTTATCACCTTCTTAATAAGAAACCTCAGATATGGCAAAAAGCCGTTATTCCGATCGTAACACTGGGACCTTTATTTGGGCTTTCAATAAACAATCAGGGCAATATTTTCGGGAATTTCTCCAGTGTTTATTTTTATCTGCTTGCAGTTTTTACGGGAGTGCTGCTTGTTATACCATCCTCAGACAACAAGTATCTAAGAAGTCTTTTATTTATACTTAAAAGCATCACATTCACTTTTACTGCCTATTTTTTTATAATCTTTTTGCCATACTTGCCTTTTTCATTGATTGGACTATTGGCATTTGGACTGGGAATTCTATTGCTGGTGCCTGTTGCACAAGCTTTTGTGCACGTCAGATCACTATGGGATGACTATAAATTCTTACAGCAGCACTACAAAAAAGCAGCTCTTTTAATTGTTTTTATCTGCGGTGTTTCAGTTATACCTGCACTTATCTCAATTTCCTTTAATAGCGATAAGGGACATATTGATAAAGCTTTAAATTTTATTTATCAACAAAACCTTTCGGATAAGAATGAAGTAAAGGTAAATACTAATGCACTTTCACGCTCGCTGAACTTTTTAAGAGAAAACAAATCATCCGGTAGAAGAGGTGGATTTTTTTCTTCAAATTATAAAATTCCTTTGATATCTGCCTATTATAATTGGCTTGTACTGGAGAACCTTACACTGTCCGAACAAAAGATCAAAGCAATTAAAAGCATATTTTTAGGAGTAAAGTATGAGAATAATACTATAAATAACACATTTAATAATACAATTGAGACTAGTGAAGAACAGGTTCAGCCAGTTAGGATCGATAAACACACTGTAGAGACGCAATTTGATTCAAAAAACAACTGCTACAGGAGCTGGATTCACTTTGATCTCAAAAACTCTAATGATTTCAACGCTGAATTCAGAGCCAGGTTTGAGCTTCCCCAAGACAGCTTTATAACAAACTATTATCTTTATGTAAATAATAAAAAGAAATTCGGTATGATTGCAGATAAAAGGGCTGCAAACTGGATATATGATCAAATAGTGACTATAAGAAGGGATCCGGGGATTCTTTCGTATATAAGCGACAGCATAATAGAATTCAAAGTGTTTCCTTTTAACACAAACGAAACCAGAAAAACAGGCTTTGAGATTATTCACAAGACGCCTGTAACATTAAAAATTGGTGAACTTGGTATTGACCTTGGAAACACAAATGTTGAAGGCAGCACCAAAGAAGTGGGGCTTTTAGATGCTTCAGTAAAGAAAATTGATGATGATGTTACTCTTGTGCCATATGAAGTTAAAAAAGCACTTTTGAAAGTCACAAGGGCTCCCTTTTATCACTTTGTAATTGATAGATCGGAAGGTAGCAAGGATAGGGGCCAGGAGCTTGTTAAATGCGTTGAAAACTACATTGAAAAGAACAAATTGAACCATAAGGATATTGGTATATCTGCGTTAAACTACAATCTGAAAAAGTTGACGGCTGGAGGAGCCTGGCAGGAGCAGTATTATAAGCTCCCGGCTGTTGGAGGGCTTTATCTTGACCATGCACTTAAAAGCATTCATTTTGAAAACTATAAAGATAAGTCCCATAAGTACCCTGCTGTAATAATAGTTACCGATGATATCGATAAAGCAACCTTGATCGGCAGCTACGATTCATTAAAGTATTTAATGCCGGACGTAAAGTGCTTTTACAGTCTTAATACTGAAGGGATGCTTTTGAGCCATTCGCTGGATGGAAAAGGAACAACAGAAATCCCTGCAACCGCATCAATTTCACCTGATACTGTTCTTCCATGGCCTGATGTTTCTGATATTAAGGCGTATTTAAGCGATGATACTTCTACATCGATAGTCCTTGGCGATAGCGACTATGAGCTTAATTCCGATAAAGCCATGTCTTCATTGGACACCGGGTTTGTGCTAAAGGCTGCAACTGCCAGCATGTTTTTGCATCCGGAAAAGACCAGTGGTAAGACACTTGAAATAGTTAAGGCCAGCATTAAAACCGGAGTTATGTCTCCCCTTACCTCCTATATAGTGTTGGAAAATGAAGCCCAGGAAAAGGTTCTTTTAGAAAAGCAGCAAAAGATTCTTTCAACCAAAAAACCTCTTGATGTAGGGGAGCCATCCCAGATGTCGGAACCTTCATTGATGATAATTGCACTTATAACGGCAGCCTTTGTTTTGGTGGTTCGGCATAGAAGGAGAAAGATGGCTGTTTAGATGATCCATTAAAAAACTCTGGCTAATCAACTGCTAATCTGATTTCCAGTTGGTTAGCCAGTGTCCATTTATACCTTTAGTAAAACTCTTGACTCTCCATTACTAGCAGTACCCATTTTTTCCAAGAAAGCTTTTATATTAGCCTCTTCTTTTCTTCGGTCTGCATTAAGTCTGCCCATTCTGTCACATAGACCAAGGAGTGCTACTTCCGTAACATTTGCCTGCCTTTTCATTGTTTTCACGTCTGCAAAGGGTAAATTATTAACTACAAAAAGTATTTGCATATGCCATCTTACAAGTATGGTTACTTTTCTTATAAACTCCTCATCATCTGAAAATTCCATTAAGAATTTCCTTGCAAGATTTGCACCGATCTTATCATGATCATAGGATGTTATTTTACCATTCCTGTTTTTTGTGGCATCGGGTTTTCCTATGTCATGCAGCAAAGCAGCCCACATAAAAGCCTTTCTACTGTTACTCTCGTTTTTTACTTTTGCTGCTTCATCTACAACCATCATCGTATGAACCCATACATTACCCTCTGGATGGTGCTTTGGGGACTGCTGTGCATTCTTTAAGTTGTTAAGCAAATTAAGAGGATATTGCTCAAACAACCGGGTTTTGGAAATTTCATTAAAATATAAAGATGGCTGTTCATCATTTAACAGATGTATATGCATTTGGCGAAATATATCGTGTAGTGATGTCATGATTTTTCATCTACCTTTTTATTCCCATACTTGGCTTTCCCCTGAATTTCGGGAACAGGGGCTACATCATTTTTTTGTATGTGCATTTTTTGAGTGTTTTCCGTTCCGTGTGGTTCTCTCGGATCGGGCCTTCGCATCCCAGCCTTCGCCATTTTACTCACTCCCTTTATATTTTGTTTGTTGTATTTTAAACATCATTATTCTTTATAGATTTTTTCTTAGCATTTCTATTCTGATTTTGATTCTCGGCGGTTAGTGGGGTTTGCCCATTTGATTTTTCCGCTCTTGCTTTTTTATTGTCCGGCTGACTGTCTTTTGGCATATAAATCACCTCGTAATTAGGTTTCCTTCATTTTTTTATTAATATACTTTTAAGGGTTTGAGAAAAAATATAAACAGGGTCTAATTTTGTATTTGAATTTATTACCACAAGGCAAACTTATGAAAATAATGATTATTACAGCTTGGTGTTGAGAGTATGTAAAGACATATGTTGCATAACGTGCCTGTATGATATAATTAAGGTATATTATGGTTGAAAAGGATATTACAATAAATAAAACTGACAGAGAAAATGCTTTATAAGCAATAAAATACAACTTGTATAATCTGAAAGGAAGGTGTTAAAATGTACAGAATCAAAAAGAGAGGAACCAGCTTGGCAGTTCTGCTTATTATCAGTTTAGTTCTAGGGGCCTTCAGTTTTGCCAATACTACTGCCTTGGCAAAAGCCACATGTATCAATAATAATTCTTCAACTTGGGAATGGGAAACATCAACACCTGAGCAGCAAGGTATGGACTCAGCCAAGCTGCTCGATATGTTTAAAGCGATCGAGGATAATAAAACACCGATACACAGTTTACTGATAGTTAAAAATGGTAAACTGGTTACAGAAGCGTATTTTGATCCATATGATAAAAATATGAGGCATGCATTATATTCAGCCACAAAGAGTGTGACTTCCACCCTTGTCGGTATTGCCATAAAGGAAGGTTACATAAAGGGAGTTGATCAGAAGGTTCTTGATTTCTTTCCTGATATAACTTTAGAAAACGATCAATATCAGGGTAAGGATATGACAATAGAAAACCTCCTGACTATGTCAACCGGGCACAGGGACGATTCATCACAGTATGTTTTTACCAGTATGGATTTCCCAAAATCCTTCTTCGGAATTCCTTTCAGCTCAAAACCGGGCACAAAGTTTTATTATGACAGCGGTGCATCTCATTTATTATCCGTTATCCTGACTAAAGCAACAGGGATGAGCACTGATCAATATGCAAAAAAACACTTGTTTGATCCAATGGGTATTACTGACTATACCTGGGAGACTGATCTTTCTGGCATAAACATCGGAGGATGGGGATTAAAAATGACTCCAAGGGATATGGCCAAGTTTGGTCAACTAGCCATTAACTGGGGAAAATGGTGCAACAAACAGCTGGTGCCAAAGGAATGGCTGGAGGTAGCAACCAGTAAGCACATTGATGCATACTGGGGAGAAGTAAGAGCCGATGATTATGGCTACCAGTGGTGGAGAAACTTTTTTGGGGGTTATAGAGCTGATGGATATGGTGGGCAGTTTGTTTATGTGCTTCCTGAACAGGATCTCGTTGTTGTTTTTACTTCAGGTATAAATTATTCTGAAAAGATGCAGCCAGGAAATTATGTTAATGATTACATAATACCTTCTGCAAAATCAAGCAAACCAATTAAGCCCAACTCAAAACCATTAATGAAGCTTAAGAATTTCATAAAAGGGCTGGAATCACCAAAGTCTGGTAAAAGTTCGTCACTGCCCAAGATTGCTCAAGAGATTTCAGGAAAAGTGTATAAAATGGATTTAACGGACATAAGTTTATCTTTTGATTTTAAAAAGAAAAATTCATCTGTATTAAATATAAAGCAAAATGGAAGCAGTCATGTATTGACGATTGGTCTGGATGGAGTGTATCGTATTAGCAAGGCAAGTCAGGTAGGAACTATGACCATGTATCCTTTATATAGCCAGGTGGCTTTAAAAGGAAATTGGGTAAATGAAAATACATTTGAAATGGACTGGCATTATGTAGGAGAACCTTTTTGTGAGGTGTACAGGTTTATATTTGACGGTTCTAAGATAACAGTAGATATTACAAAATACTTGGAGGATACAACCGGCTTATCTCCAAAGCAGTTGGTCTTAACCGGTATGTGTGAATAAAATATATAGATGATTGTAAATGATTGATTGTGAATGATTGATTGTGAATGATTATAGGTACCCAGCCGTAAAGCATTTTCTCTATATGTTTTGCTATATTAATCGCTTTTAGGCATGTTAAAGAAATAACTTACCATATATGCTCGTTTTCGAGCCAACTTAATTTCGTGAACTCACACTCGCAACGGTAAGTAATTCTTTAATCATGCCTTAGTATATAAACATTTTTTATATAGTTGTGCTCCACTACTAATAGTCGTATAATTAAATTAATGCTATATTGAAAGGATATATTTTGTATGGCTGTATTACTCTTACAGGCAAACAGGCAAATACCAAGATCAATTTATGCAATTATAAAAGCGGCATTGCTCTTGTTTGTGTCTGGGAAATTATGGCGTATACTAAAGAGCAATTTCTCACAACAACGACCAATGTTGCAAAATCACTTCATGATTTTGCTTTGTTCAATAATAGCCTGTGTCAGCCAAGTTTTATTTCTAAAAAAGCACTTGCTGGCTTCTGAAATAACAGAAGTTCTGCGGTTTAAGCCATTAGATTTAATGATTGCCTTAAGCATCATTTTATTGATTATATTCTTTTCAACGCTAGCATATCTTATTCTATTTTTGGAAATAGCTTTTATGCTTAATATTTTAATTATTATTCTTTTTCAGAGGATCAAAGTTCCCAATATATCTATTTGATTTTCATAGAAATAGCTAAAAATAGCCACATAATTTGTCTTTGGTCAAATTAGTGAGGTAGGCCTTTTTTTGACGTGCCTATGAAACCTTATAATTTAGATCAAATAATATATTGGGAGGTTATCTATATGATAAAGCTTATAAAAAAACTGAAACAGCTTCCGGATGAGTGGAATAATAAAGCCCTCAACGAGGAAGTTGATGAATATAAAAAATTAGTTGAGAAAATAAAAGAAGTAAATTTGCAAAATGCAGACGATTCGGAATTGTTAGCAATCTCAAAAAAACTTATGTCGCAGGCACAGAAAGGTACAAACTTGGATGAACTTATGTTGGAGGCCTTTGCCTTAGTAAAAGAAGCTGCTAAACGGATACTTGGGATGAAGCCTTTTGATGTGCAGGTTTTAGCTGGAATTGCAATGCATAAAGGCAAGCTTGCAGAGATGCAGACTGGAGAAGGCAAGACTTTGGCAGCTGTGTTTCCTGCGTACCTCAACGCACTGACTGGTAAAGGTGTTCATATATTTACTGCCAATGATTATCTTGCAAGGCGGGATGCGGAATGGATGGGACCGCTATATGCTTTTTTGGGTGTTGAGGCAGGGTTTATAAACGGCGGAATGAGCAGGGCGGAAAGAAGGAAAGCCTATGATTCCCATATCACATATGTTACTGCAAAAGAGGCTGGATTTGATTACCTGAGGGACTCATTGTGCTATGAGGTAAATGAGCTTACACAGAGGAATTTTAATATGGTCATAGTGGATGAGGCAGATTTCATACTGATTGATGAAGCACGGATTCCCCTTGTGATTGCTGAAAATACTCCTATAACAGAGGGGGAGTCGGATAAAATATCACATATAGTTGATAAACTGGAGTATGGGATTCATTACAGCACTGATGAGTGCAAGGGGAATGTTTACCTTACGGATAAAGGGGCTGACAGAGTTGAAGAGCTTTTGGGGTGCGGGAATATATACTCTGAGGATAACTATCAGGTGCTTTTAGATATAAACTGTGCACTGCATGCCCGTGCATTATTAAGGCGGGATGTTGATTATATTGTAGAGGAAGGTAAACTTAGGCTTGTTGATGAATTTACCGGGCGTATTGCAAATAAAAGGATGTGGCCCGATGGACTTCAGGCTGCAATTGAATCAAAAGAAGGTCTTAAAAGGCTCGCGGAAGGCAAAATATTAGGCACAATTACCATGCAGCATTTTATAAAGTCATATCCTAAAATATGCGGTATGACAGCTACTGCCTGTACATCGTTAGCAGAATTAAAAGAGTTTTACGATCTTGAGATTGCAGTGATACCACCAAATAAGCCTTGCATCAGAAATGATTATGAAGATTTGATATTTGCCGGTATTTCTGCTAAATATGAAGCTGTTGTTTCAGAAATAAAAAAAGTACACGCAACGGGTCGACCTATACTGGTGGGAACAGCCAGCATTGAAGAGTCTCAGAGGCTTTCGGATATTTTAAAAAAGGCTGATGTTCCATGTAATGTACTTAATGCAAAAAATCACGAACTGGAGGCAGATTTAATAGCAGAGGCGGGGAGCATTGGTGCTGTCACGGTTTCAACAAATATGGCAGGCCGGGGAACTGATATAAGGTTAGGTGGAGCAAGAGAGGAAGAAAGGGATAAGGTTGTTGCACTAGGAGGATTGTATGTCATAGGAACCAATAAATATGAAAGCCGCAGGATTGAAAAACAATTGAGAGGACGTTCCGGAAGGCAGGGGGAGCCCGGTTCATCAAGGTTTTTTATATGCCTTGATGATGGTTTGATTAAAAAATACGGGGATAAAAGGCTCTTTGCTGCTGCCCAATATTTAAAAAACCAAAAGAATCCCATTGATGACTGGCTCTTTAGAGATTCTGTAGAAAAGGTGCAAAGGGTGGCAGAAGGGCAGAGTGAGGATATGAGGTTTCTTTTGTGGAGATATTCTAGTATTGTTGAAAACCAGCGGAAGATATTTTATAACCGGCGTCAATCTGTCCTGAGAGAAGATGGTGAATTGGGTAAAGTAGCAATATTGGCTTCTAAAGAATACAATATTGCTAAAAGTCAGTTAAGTAGCATTATGCTGCTTAAGGTGGAGAAGTACATTACGCTGTTCCATATGGATCGATTGTGGGCAGAATATATTTCTCAAATAAATTATATCCGGGAGGGAATACACCTGGTGAATGTAAGCGGCCTCAATCCCTTGGAAGAATTTGCAAGAGATATCCATAGTCTATTTGAGGAACTGATGACAAATATTTATGAAGAAGTGGCAAAATCTTTTAAAGCCATTGATTTTTCAAGCGGTGATGTAGATTTAGAAAAGGCCGGGATTAAGGCCCCTTCATCAACATGGACATACCAGATGACGGATAATCCCTTTTCCAATGATTTGGGAGTGCTTCTTGCAAGCAATCGAAATATAGGGTTTACTCCGGCTATTTTGCTCCTGTGGCCAATTGTGCTTTTTGGGATTATCTATACCAGAATTAAAAAGAGCAGGAAAATGAGGAATGTACCCTGAAGCTATAGCAATAACATATAGTACAGACATTCACGAAGTTAACATAATGCACATATTATAATCTATAGGAATGAATTATTGTGAAATGAGGTATATTATGTTAACTGGAACGGAGTATGTTAAGCAATCTATCGAAACTAACCTGTTCTTCCTGAGAATTATTAAAGAGCACCTGATATTTGCCAGTGCCGCCCTTACATTAAAGGATGCAAGCCTGGTACCGCAGCTAATGGCTTTTAAAGTAAAATTTGAAAATCTGCTTGTTTGTACAATTTCTTTAGCCAGGGGAGTTATTAAACCTGAAGCCATTGCGGCAGGGGATATAATCACGCCATATACAATGAAAGCAGAGATTGTAACACAGCAATATACGGGCATCCCCATTAATACTGCCATAACGCAGATGGAAGCAGCATTGGCAAATAACAATGCTATTGCACCAAACCCTGCAATAGTACAGTCTGTAAACATCTTAAATGAGAATATAATAATGAATTTAAGGGCTGCTATAGATGCCAAGAAAATGCTTCTTAGCAATATTTTAGCCTGTAAGATGTTTACCAATATGTATCCGGCCATGCTAGAGCATGTAACTCATGAAGCCGAGCATTACCTTGAGCATCTTGAGACTCTGCAAAGCGGCAAGAGCCTGTCTGATGGACCTAAGACAGCGGCAGAAAGACAAATATTCTGGAATCATATAATGGGAGATCACGGCAGGTTTATCAGAGGGCTTCTTGATCCAACTGAAGAAGAACTGATAGCAAAGGCTAATGGATTTGCAGGAGAGTTTGACGAGCTTACCAATGCAGCTAAAGAAGCTTATGATCAAGTAGGGCTCCTGCCGGAGGTCACAAAAAGAAGTATAAATGCCACAACAAACATTAAGGTATTTAAGGAACAAGGCACAATGGGAATACTTGAATGCAAAATAAGGTCAATAATACTGCCTCTGTTAAGCGATCACGTACTTAGGGAGGCAAACCATTATTTGAAGGAGCTAAGACATGAATGAAAAACTACTTACGCTTTTGAGCGTGTGTTGACGAGCTAAGTCAACGCATGAGCCAAATTTATAGCGGAAGTTATTTTTTGATCATGGCTAAAAGAGCTTTAATTACAAGTACAAATCAAATATGGAGCAAAGAGGTTGTCTTTGCTCCATAAGTTATTAAAAGCCTATGTATAGTATTAGCTTGGTTTTACCAGCCAAGCTTTGCCTTAATCTCTTTAGTCAGCTGATCAGCCATGAGCTGGTGGGTTTTAAGGCTTGGATGCCAATCTTCACCATAACCGTTGGCTTCTGACTGCTGTGGATATTCCATCATGTATACCTTGGAATCTCCTTTGGATTTAAAATCGTTTACAACCTCAGTCACGTATGATCTGCATGATTCCAGTCCTGTTCCCCACAACATGGGTCCAATAGTACAGAATACATGTGCATCGGGATAGTTTGTACGTATCTTTGACACAAGGGCCTTATAATTATTTATAAACTTTGCTTTATCAGGAGTGACAGTTGAAAAATCATTTGTACCTATGTTTATAACAATAACCTGTGGAATATATTTCTTAAAATCCCATTGCACACCACTTTGAGGAAGTGTCATGAGATAGCGGTCTTGAATAAGCTGTCCGCCTGCACCGCCATAGTTCATTGTAATGCCTATTCCCGACCACGCTATCAAGTTGGCACTGGCGTTTAATGACCTTGCAGTGATTGCGGCATAAGACAAGTAGCTGTTTTCATTTTTGGGTGTGAAGGGCTGCTCTTTGCTTGTTCCTTCGTTACCATATGCACATGTGATTGAATCACCGATAAACTCAATTTTTCTTTCAGGAGCAGGCGGCGGTGCTAAAAGCTTACCACTGTCGAAGGTAAATCCTAAGAATTGGACTTCTCCCTGGGATGCTTCTGTTCTCTTCCACAAAACAACCTCATGGTTTCCGTTGGTAAGACCGCTGGCAAGCTTAACTGTAGATTGATTGTTTACCATAAACGGGGTCATTACCTTGCCGTCTACGATAGCCTGGAACCAGTTCTCGCCGGTAGATTTTAATGTTACACTTACTTCAGTTCCTGAGAAGCTTGCGACTATGCTGCTGCCCGACCATGCAAATTTAGGGGATTGAGCATTTGTAAAGTCAAACCTTCCATCATAACGCACTCCTGGGGTGCCTGACGGTGATGTAGGCGTAGGAGATGCACTTGGTGTAGTCATAATGAGCTTGGCTGCAGGGTAGTTTGCGGATGTACTGCCGAAGTGCTTTGCTACAAACAATACATCTTCCATATTAATAGCCCCATTAAGGTTGAGATCACAAGATTCTTTATATTTTGAGTCTCCGGTAACAGCATTGAAAGAGCCTGCCATTAATATAATATCTGACATATTAATAGCGCCGTCGCTTACTCCGGATACTTCCATATCGCCAGGCCATATATCAAGAGGTCCTTCTTTTGGGCCAACCGATATATCTGATTTAAGGTTTGTAAAGCTGATGCTGCGGGCAAGATAACCGGATTTCTTTATTATCAATGTACCGCTAGTGGTTTCGGGTACTCCGCTAATCAAAAAGTAGCCTTCATTGTTTGTCTGAGCTTTGTAGGATGTTCCTGTAATTTCTGTAGTGAAGCCTGATTTAAGAATGGCGGCTTGTGACTCGTTAAATTTAAAATCAGGTGTTATGTAACCGCTTATTTGGTATCCTGCTGCTGCGGATGCATAGGATCCGCACAGAACCAGCATCAATGCTAATAAAGTCAGCATCAATGCCGGTAAAACAGATAATTTGACTTTCATTTTAAAACCTCCTCCTAAATAATAAAATAAAAAATTATAATAAGTCTAATATATCTATTATTATCTCATCATTTGGCTTGTTTTTCTACAATTTTCACTAATCTTCAATTATTAAGTGATAACAACAATCAAGGATCTGATTATTTTAGGGTTCCATAAGATTCAATATTCACTTTTACATCTATATTGAAAACACTGTGCTTATATACCTCCTTCCATTCGATGCTTTTCCAGTATTTATTGTATTTGCTGCGGATCAATTCTCCGATACCTATGGGATCAGATCCCACACCCTGCATGTATTTTATAAGCTTTTGCATTTCTGACTTTATGCTTCTTGCAATGTTATCCTGCAGCATTTTTTTGATCTCAGGTTTATAGAGGTTATCTTTTAAGGTATATTCGTCTATCAAAGCTGCAAAGTTAGTGCTTATGTTGATTACTGGCACATCCCCCGAGGTATCAATTTTAATCTTACGTTTAATGTCCCTTATGGACATTGAGGCTCCTCTTTTTATATTTCCGGTGCTCTTGCTTGGAGTTTGACCGTAATATGTGTAATGAATGTCTTTTTGCTCACCCAATAATGCATTTAGGATTATTGTCTGTTCTATATCCAGCTGTCCTACCATTTTATCGCCACTGAATAAAGCACTTCCAACTATTTCGATGTTTTTTTTGGTATACCTTACTAGAGGAGTTACTGGGTCTATAGTTTTTGAATAATACATAATGCAAAAATCATAGATCCTCGTTTCTGGAACAGCACCTCTTCGGCGTGCATCCATAAGCAAGTTGTTTACATAGAATGCAGGGATTGGCTTATCTTTAAATTTAGTGCTCATTTCCATCATCTCTTTAGGACTTCCATCTACCACTACTACATTTGCCAGCAATGGATTTTCAGGGTCTCTAAAGAAAACTTCTAAAAATTCATTTATACCCTTATGGGATATTCCTTTGGAGAAATAGATTTGCTGAATTTTTCCTCCTTGAAGGTATTTTCCGGATATATTACGCATTCTTTCCCTGGAAGCTCTTACGAGCTTTTCAGAATTCATACTCATGAATTGGACTTTTTCTTCAGTATTGTGTTCTACAATAGGGTAAGTTACAGACAAGAGTATACTATTATCAGGAGACTCTTCTATACCTAGCTGAAGGATAAAACCTATCTCCTCAAAGAGTTTCTGGTCCCAGCAACCTGTTTGCAATATTAAAATGATACACAGAAAAGCTACGACTATGAACCTGGCTATTTTCATCGGGTTTTCACTCCTTTTTTTCTGATAAATGAAAGAATAAGGCACAATACAAGAAAAAATGATATAAACATACCAGCGTAATTAATTATATCTATTAACATGAAAATTTGATTTATATCTTTAGGTATGCTGCTCAATATAAGTACGGAAGCAAAGAATATAAAATACGAGAGCCTGTTTTTTTTTATCATGAAAACTTTTTGCAACCCGTCAAATGCAGCAAATATATAAGACCTCATTGAACAAGCCATTGGTATGTACCATATGGCTATAAGGTATAAATCTACTCTTTCAAGAATAGGGGCGTTATAAATTCGGGACAGGTTGAAGAAAGGCATGGAAAAAAGGCTTACCATATTTTCTCCAAAAACTGCAGTGGTTGCAGCTACAGTAGATACAAAGATAAAAGTACTTACAATGGTGGCCAGAATATACCATTTAAATACTTTCTTTTTTTCGCTTACCCATGGGTAGAAAAAAACAATAAGTTCAAATCCTATAAATGCAAAAAAACATGATTTAACACTATATAACATTGGGAGTACGCCGGCTTCACCTAAAGGAAGTAGGAAGGAACCCTTAAAGTTATCATATAACAAAATAATGAGTATTGGAATTATAAGGTAGTTTATCATGGATAAGTATAGAAATCTGCTAATGCTTTTAAGGCCTTGCCATACGAGATAAAAAGACGGCAGTATAATAACGGGTGCCAATGCCCATGATGGTGTTGCCTGAAGTATTGTGATTCTGATAAAGATGTTAAAAAGACTGGCACCGGCCACTGTGGCAGCTAAAAGATATGCAACCAATAAAATGTTAAAGCCCAAGCCGATAATCTTGCCATAAATTAGTTTGTTTATGTCATATATGCCTTTGTCGGAATACCTCTTCATTAATAGCATAATCAAAGCACTTAATATAATTACGGCTATACTTGTGATTATTACTGATATCCACCCGTCATGCCCCACTTCCTTTGCTAAGGTTGCCGGGAGCATAACGATACCAACACCTGTTTGTGTTATAAAGACAATCAGTCCTAATTGAATCGGTCTTATTGTGTTATTCCCTTCCATTTTTCCTACCCCTTGTCTGATTTTTTGTCTTTGTAATTGTCGATCGTTTCCCCATTGTTTTTAACGGTAACCTCAAGATGGTGTCTTTAAGGTCTTTAACAACTAAAGGGGCAAAGGGTTGGAAATAGGGTTGCCCTAATGATTGCATGCTTACAAGGTGAACCAATGTAACTCCTGTGCATATGACAATACCTATAAAACCGAAAATGGATGCTGCCAGTGTGAATATAAACCGCAATATGCGTATTGACATGGCCATATCAAAAGAAGGAATAACATATGATGCAACAGCAGAAGCACCGACAATAACTATCAGTACATTGCTTACAATTCCTGCCTCCACTGCTGCCTGACCGATAACCAGACTAGCGAAAACCCCTATAACAGTACCTATATATGTAGGAAGCCGAACCGCAGCTTCACGTATCATTTCAACCAATATCTCCAATATAAGAACCTCAACAATAGGGGGAAAGGGAACTTTTGCTCTTGATTCTGCTAGGAATATCAACAGATTTAAAGGTACTACATAATAGTGAAAAGTAGTGATTCCAATATATAGTGATGGCAGTGCAACTGCGATAAAAAGTGCAATAATCCTTACCAGTCTTAAAAAAGACCCGTGTATCCATGAGGTACTGTAATCATCCGGTGCCTGGAAAAACGATATGAAATTTACAGGAGCAACTAGTGTTACAGGTGTTCCGTCCAGAAGTACAGCAATACACCCGTCCAGGAGAGCGGCCATAGCCCTGTCAGGCCTTTCAGTGGCCAAAAACTGGGGAAAGAGCGAGTAAGGGTGTGCAGTAATTAACTGTTCAATGTATCCTATTGCAGACAGTCCGTCTATTTTTATTCTGCTTATTTTGTCATATATGCTGTTAACCATATCAATATTAGCTATGCCTTCAATATATGTAACAGCAACTTTTTGGTTAGTCTGCATACCAAGAGTCACAGTTTTAAATTTCAATCTGTTATTTTTAATTTTTCTTCTCAATATTGACAGATTTGTTGATAATGGCTCTACAAATCCCTCATGGGGACCGCGAATATTTTTTTCTGTAACAGGTTCATCGATACTTCTTTTATCGGTATCTGACATGGTGCAGGAGAGTGCAAAGTCAAGGGAGCCACATATAAAAACCGAGTTGCCTGACATAATGCTGTCAATAATCTCAGTAGAATCATATAAAAGGTTTATTTCATAACATGGTATATTAAGAAGCTTGCTTTTATTTGACAGCTCTTCAATACTCATGAAAACAATAGGCCTTATAAAATCCCTTTGTATAAGGTCCTTATCCACCATATCGCCTATGTAAATAAAGTATGCTTCATGCTTGCGGCTTATATAAACCTTCTTTTGAACTATATCAGGGCAATCGGTGAGCTCAGCCCTTATTAATTGTAAATCAATACTCTTTGCTTCTTTTTTTATGTCGGCTTTAGTAGCTTTTCTTTTCTTCCAATACACAGCATACACCTCAGATATGACAGTTTATCAACTTAAATATATATATTAAACTGGAGTTAATCTCATAATATAATATATTGTTTGCAGTAAAGTGATTTCTATCCATACCTGGGTTTGTTATTCAATTAATGTATGATTAATTGTAAAAGTTATCGATTTATACCTCCTTTATTTAACATTGTTGCCGATAATATTATGAGATAATTAATTATAATAAAGTGTTGAATTATGTTGCCATTAGGTGTAAAATACCTGCATATTAAAAACGGGGTGATGGTATTGGGGATTATACAAATAGAGAACCTATCCAAAAGTTTCAAAGTCTTAAACAGGCACCAGGGCTTTAGGGGAGCAGTAAGAGACCTGTTTTCCAGGGATTATAAGATTGTAAAGGCTGTAGAAAATATATCGATGACCATCGATGAAGGAGAAATGGTTGGTTTTGTGGGTCCCAACGGTGCGGGAAAATCCACCACAATCAAGATGATGACTGGGGTTTTAGAACCTACGTCAGGAAGAATTACAGTAAATGGATTCATACCTTATAAGCAGAGGATGAAATATGTCCGCAATATAGGAGTGGTTTTCGGTCAAAGGACTCAGCTTTGGTGGGAACTGCCTGTTATAGAATCCTTTAAGATATTGAAGGAAATATTTGAGATAGGCGATAAGACTTACAACACAAATATGGAGCTGTTTAATGATCTTGTGCAGCTTGATACTTTACATAATACGCCTGTCAGATTTTTATCTTTAGGACAGAGGATGCTGTGCGATATAGTGGCGGCATTTTTGCACAACCCCAAAATAATATTTCTTGATGAACCCACCATAGGACTTGATGTTTCAGTTAAAAATAAAATAAGGAGTGTTATAAAAGAGCTTAACTCATTAAATAAGACCACCATACTCCTTACTACCCATGATATAAGCGATCTTGAAATTCTTTGTAAAAGAATAATAATAGTTGATAAGGGGTCAGTGATTTTTGACGGAGACATACAGAAGGTCAACAGTATATTCGGTGTATACAGGGTATTGAGGCTGGAAATGTCGGAGCAGCTTAATTTGGAGGAGCTTTCAAATAAGATAGGAAATAATTTCAAGTGCCAAAAGCCTCCTGAAATTGAAGCTACTGATGATGGCTGGATCAATATAACTATAAATTTGGAAGAAATAAAGCTGGTTGATATACTAAATTATCTTTTGACACTGTTCCCATTAAAGGATATAAAGGTGGAGGAAGTGCCTACAGAGAAGATCATAAGAGAAATTTACGAGGGTGGTCTTAAATGAAAAAGTATTTTACTGTAACCCAAAAAGTATTCCTTACTATTACCGTATTTAGGTTTAATTTTATTTTTTCCATAGTAAGTAATTTGGTTTATATCACTGTTATTTACTTTTTGTGGAGCTCTATTTATGGTTCAGGTGCAAGAAGTCTCAACGGAATGACCTTCAACCAGGTATTTGTTTATTTATCCCTAGCCTCAACCATATTTTCGCTGTTTACTACATTTGTGGAGTGGGGAATGTCAAGGGAAGTGATTGAAGGCTCTATTGTTATGCATTTTATAAAGCCTATAGATCTCATGATGTACAAACTCTTTGAATGCCTTGGCTATGTGCTTTTAAAGCTCGTTACAATAACGATGCCTACTGTTCTGGTAATTTTGCTGGTGTTTAAGCCGGATATGCCTATTGGATTAAATATTTTGATTTTTCCGGTTTCACTGATATTGTCATACTTTATAATGTTTAATATTGACTTTCTTGTAGGGCTGCTATGCTTTTACAATGAGTCCACCTGGGGAATGAGCTCAGCAAAGGATTCTATCGTAATGCTTTTGTCAGGAGCTGTTATTCCAATAAGCTTTTTTCCGGATACATTAAAAACAATAGTCAATTTTCTGCCGTTTCAGGCGGTTTATAATATACCGCTGGAGACATTGATTTCCAACAAGCTTGGTACAGGGGATTACATTAAAAATTTTCTGTTACAGCTTTTCTGGATATTGCTGCTTTTTGCAATAAACAGACTTTTTTATCGTAAGGCTGTCAAGGTTATTACAGTAAATGGAGGCTAACTTATAATGAAGCGTTTAAGGTTTTATTCGAGGTTGTATATTAAGATGATTTCACAATATATAAAAGCCAGAATGCAGTTTAGAAGTGACTTTTATATAAGTACATTTGCAATGCTCCTTCTTAATATAACAGGATTATTTACATATTGGGTCCTTTTTTATTCCATAAACAACATTGAAGGCTGGAACCTCAATGAATTGATATTTTTATATTCCTTTGCACTCCTTGCTGTAACACCCATGCAGCTGTTCTTTGATAATCTTTGGGTTATAAGGATCAGCTTAAGAAACGGTAATTTCATAAAATATTATTTTAAGCCCATAAATACTCTGTTTTATTATGTTTCGGAGGTCTTTGACATAAAGGGCTTGGGACAGCTTATGTTGGCACTTACAATGCTGATTTATTCATCGATAAAGTTGGGAATCCATTGGACCCCGTTAAACCTCATCATGTTTGTTGTATTCATATTGAGCTCAGCTATTATAATGATATCCCTTGTGCTGATGGCGGCTTCCATTTCCTTTTGGGTAATAGAATCGGTTTCGGTGCTGGTACTTATTTTTAAGCTTAGTGAATATGCCAGGTACCCAATTACAATATTTAATGGGTTCTTCAGGTTTGTGTTTACCGGAATAATTCCAGTAGCTTTTATAGGATACTATCCGTCCAGGTTCTTCTTGAAGCCGGGTAGTGGTGACATTACTGTTTTTGCTACACCTTTTATAGGTATAGGGCTTTTTATTATTGCATATAAAATCTGGAGAATAGGGCTTAACAGATATTCAGGCACCGGTTCATGATTTAAGCAAATCTGGATGAATGAAAAGTTTAAATGCTAGTCCAAAAATTCCCTAAATGAATGGTATAATTATATTAATATGGTTTTAGGGGGAATGGGCATGAAAATTTTCACGACAACACCAAGGTTGCAAAATCGCAAGCGATTTTGTTTTAGAAAGCTCATTGTGGTCTTGTGCATTGCAATAAGTGTACTGGTATCCAATGTACATATTGTTACTGCCAGTGAAGATACGGAAAAAAACATTGTGGGTTATTTTCCCGAATGGGGAATATATGAAGGGCATAACTTTTATGAGGTGTCGGATATACCTTGGGAAAAGATAACACATATAAATTATGCATTTGCGAAAATCGAAAACGGAAAAATTGCTATATACGACTCCTGGGCTGCCACAGGCAAGCCTTTTGGAGATGACAAATGGGATACTCCGCTAAAAGGCAACTTCGGACAGTTGATAAAGTACAAAAAGCTTTATCCAAAGGTAAAGACGCTTATATCAGTAGGCGGCTGGTCCCAGTCCATGTATTTTTCAGATGTGGCTTTAAGCGAATCATCAAGAAAGGTTTTTGCAGACAGCTGTGTGGATTTCATCAGACAATATCAGTTCGATGGTGTGGATATCGATTGGGAATACCCTGTTGCAGGAGGATTGGCAGGAAATAAAAACCGACCTGAGGACAAGCAGAATTTCACTATGCTTTTAAAACAACTCCGTGCCAGCCTTGATGGGGCAGGTACAGTTGACGGCAAAAAGTACCTTCTTACCATAGCTGCTCCTGCAGGCTATTCAATGATATCAAATACGGAGCCGGATAAATACCACCAATATCTTGACTTTGTAAATCTTATGACATACGACTACAGCGGCGGATGGGATACCGTAACCAACCATGTCTCACCTCTGTATGCAAACCCTGGCGATCCTTCTTATGCTGAAAAAAAGGAAAAGTATAACACAGACTGGACCGTACGAGAGTATATGAGGCTTGGGATACCGTCTCATAAGCTTAATATAGGGGTTCCTTACTACTCCTATGGATGGAAGGATGTATCTGGTGGTACCAACGGATTATTCGGAAATGCTAAAGGTTCACCTATGGGGATATGGAATGAAGGCGGTGCAGCCAGTGGGAACAATCCATTTTATTACATAAAGGATGTCTTGGAGGCCCCGGGTTCAGGATTTATCAAGTACAGGGATAGTTATGCTCAGGTGCCTTACTTGTGGAATCCGGCAACAAAGGTGCTATACACATATGATGATGAAACTTCCATACAAAACAAATGTGAGTATGTTAAGAAAAACAATCTTGGAGGAATAATGTTCTGGGAGCTTAGCGGCGATTCTCCTTCAAAAGGAGATACGCTTACCTCTGTAATATATAACAGTTTCTTTTCAAATATTCCTCAACTCACTCCTACTCCCGTTCCTACTGATACATACACATACAAAATCAGCGGGTATCTGAAACCTGATTTTTATACTGGTAAGGAATCATCAGCTGTACTTTCAGGCTTTAATGTTGAATTGTCATTTAATGGATTGAAAACAACCACAGACTCAAAAGGGTATTATGAAATTTCAGGTGTACCTGCAAGCAATGACCCTTATACATTGACACTGTCCAAGCCAGGATACTTGAGAAGGGAGTTGACGGGCATAATTTTAAAGGATAATTTACTGATTGGTTCACAAGAGGCTCCATACCATATATGGGCAGGTGATATAAGGATAAATGGTTTGCAGGATAATGTAATAAACATGTCGGATATAATTGAAATTGCTAAAGTTTTCAATAGTACTAAGGGCGACGTAAAATACAATCCGGACTGTGATTTTAACATGGACTATTCTGTAAATATGGCTGATGTCATAACAATTGCCAGGCATTTTAATATGGGTACAGCTGATTATAAAGGCTAGATAAGGTAGATTTAAATGGGGATGGTACAGTTAATTTTGCCGATATAATTATTATAGCCAATAATTTTAATAAGACGACCAGCACATATGACTTTGAAAAGCTGTGAAACAACTTTTTTACAGGTTGTTTCACAGCTTTTTTTGAATGTCTAGGAAATTACGGTGTATGCTACACCATAACTTCTCACGACAACAATCAAGTTTGCAAAATCGTAAGCTATTTTGATCTTACTTGCTAATAGGAATCCAAATCTCACACCTATAATCAGGAGCACTTACATCTCCTGCCGGATAAACCTCTATCTCTGGTGCACAATCGTGCTCATATCCTGTAGCAGGAAACCATTCTGAAAAAATCCTTCTTGTAACATCCTGAGCTGCCTCAGGCATGGGACCGATTGATTCAAAAACTGCCCATGTTGCAGCAGGTATAGTTCTGGATTCGAAACCCTCAGGAAGTGCTTCGTTTACTTCTACAACTGCTATCATATAGTTGAGCTCTTCGTTATCTTTGTCAAAATCCATGCATATCCCAAGCATTCCAAGCTTACCTGCTCTTTTACACAGCCACTCTTGGGTACCGTCAATTCTGCAGTCATTCCAAAATTTCGGGACAAGATTGAAGTTTTGGTTGTCTACCATGGTGATTCTTGTTTTTTTGCCTATAACAGAAAAACTCTCTTTTTCAATAATCTTATAATCCATCTTTTTGTCTCCTTTTATTGAAATATGAAAGGATAGTTTTGGATATGCCTTGAGCTTTGCTCCAGGTTCTTTGGCAGCAGAGGGGCTTATTCCATGCATTTTGCCAAAAGCTTTTGTAAAAGACTCAGGAGTCTCATATCCGTATTTGTAAGCGACATCAATTATTTTTTCACCGGATAAAATATCCTGTGCAGTCAGTGTAAGCTTTCTCCTTCTTACATACTCGGCAATTGTGATGCCAGTCATCATATGGTACATTCGTTGGAAGTGAAAAGGGGATGATAGAGCAATCCTGGAAACCTTCTCTATATCCAGCTTTTCATTGATGTCCTCTTCAAGATATTCAACTGCTTTGCTCATTGCATCAAGCCAATCCATAATACATCTCCTCTCTGCTTCCATATTAAAGGATTTTCCATTATTGTCCTCTCATAAAATGCTTCCAGGTGACAGGTAAAGTATATCATTGTGTGGTCTTTATTGTAAATTATCTTAGTTTATTCAGATTTGTTTCCTAGACATCAAAAAAAATTTACAGGCCTTTATTGATAATTGCTGATATAAATAAAGGCCTGTAAATTCTATTTCACAACATATATGATAAGTATTTTTACATCGAATTTACTTATTTCAGACCAAGTTCCTTACGTTTTTTCTCAATATGGTCGACATATATCTGGATTGTTCTTTCCGCATCCAGTTCTACCACAACCTTGCCAAGACCAAGGCTCTCTGTAGTTTCTGTGAGTGTCTTTACCACAACATCACTTCCCGTGATTGACGGAACGGGTGCTACATGTACCAGCCATCCTAAAGCAACTGCCGTACATGCATCTGCAACAGCTTTTTGCTCAAGATATTCAGGGGCACCTATGACAAGAGGAAGCTTGTTTGTGTCTACATTAAGTGCGTCAGCCAGTTCCTTTGCTGTATGAGTCATTTTTCCGATATCTACGCAGGCTCCGTAAGATAGAACAGGAGGAATGCCAAGTTGTTTACATACCGCTTTCAAGCCTTCACCGCATTCATCAGCAGCGTTGGGATTTGTAAGGCCGGTATATTCCATAACGGATGATGTGCATCCGCCTGAAAGGACAAGAATATTGTTTGCAATGAGGCCTTTTGTGATTTTAAAAATATTGCTTCCGCCCTGACCGTATCTTGCTGTAGTACATCCTACAATAGTTGCGATGCCTCTTATATTTCCGTTTGCAATCTGTTCAATCAGAGGGCCAAAGCTTCCTCCAAGGGCCTTTTTAACCGATTCGGTGCTAAAGCCCACCATGCAGTCGGACTTATGAGGTGGAATATAGACCTTTCTGTTTTCTGACTTTCTTTGCTTGAAGGCATCAAATGCCATATTCAAAGCCTTTTCCGCCTGTTCCTTCATTTTTTCAGGAATGAAGTCTAAGGTTTCGGTGCCCTGAAGCTGAATAACCGGGTGTGTGCTTAACAGCTTGGTGCCAAAACGCTTTGCATACAGAGGCATTGTTGGAACAGTGCAGTTATAGTCAAACATAAATAAATCAACTGCACCTGTTGCGAGCAGATATTCCTGTGACAGCCATTCTCCTTCCTGTCCGCCATATCCCTTTTGATTATGCATGCCTTCATAATTTATAAGCTGCTGTCCTTCACAGACATGGCCTAAAATCTGAATTCCGTCTGCACCTGCTGATTTGGCCTTTTGCTGCCATTCGTCAGTTGATGCCATATCGATTGCTACATGGGCTAGTAGTGGCATGTGTCCGTTGGTGATAACATTGATCATGTTCTCCTTCAAAAGCCCCATGTTTTGCTGCTTTTTAGCGATTTCCTGGGTGCCCATGAGTATTTCCTGAATAATATCAAGAAGGAAAAGACCCTGGTACTCGTTTGCTACTCCGAGCCTTACACTGTCCATAAGAAATTCTGTGGGCTCTGAGGTAAAGTTTGTCATGCATCGTGTTTGAGCATAAGCCACTTCGCTGTAGCCTCCGCCTGGGAATAACCCCAGTTTTCTCCACAATTCTTTACGTCTTGTTGGAGCAAAGGCCTCAACTGCTTTTGACGGGATGTGATAAGGAGAATGGATGTCATTCATTACCCACTGGGCAAAATCTACCGCCAGCTTTTCTATTGGCTGGTTTGCATTGAGACCCGCCATATCGGCATATTTTTTCAGTTTTTCAGGGTCCCTTATTTTAAGTCCGCTTTCAGGGTGCTCTCCTGCAGCTTTCAATGTGCGTGCTGCCTGATGGCAGTGGAAAATGTTTGCTGATGTACCTATGGTAACATGCCTGTATACAAAATTCCTTGCAACCATGGTGTGAGCATCAACTCCACAGGTGCCCCTGGGTACCTTGTCGGAAATACGGCATGGGCCATTGGCACATAGCTGGCAGGATAAGCCCTCTATGCAAAATTTGCACTGGATGGGCTGCTGCTGGCTGAATCTGTCAAAAACGTTTGTCAAGCCTGATTCATGAACCACTTGGTACATTTCCCTCATGGCAGGATCAATTATAACGTTAAGAGGATAACCTTCTTTTGATTGGTCATTTTTTTTGATATGTTCTCTCTGCCAGGCATGTACTTCTTCCATTGAAGGTGATTTTTCTATGCCATCGTAATTAATCTTGATTCGGTTATGAATATCTGCGTGTGTGTTAGGGTCGTTTGAATGTTCATTGGTGAGCTTGGTTCCGAATGTGGTCTGGTCTCCACGCATAGTACCGGCACTTTTTTCATAAGAATTTTTGATGTCCTGATCTGACATTAT
Source organism: Pseudobacteroides sp. (assembly GCF_036567765.1). Lineage (NCBI taxonomy): Bacteria > Bacillati > Bacillota > Clostridia > Eubacteriales > Oscillospiraceae > Pseudobacteroides > Pseudobacteroides sp. The sequence goes on along the minus strand of NZ_DATCTU010000006.1, from coordinate 32,043 downwards.
AAGCCTCCTTAAGTAAGATTCACATACTTTGTCTCATATTTTTTGTTTAATTAAGCATTAATATGCATTGTTTTTTCTCATGATAACGATCAAGGCTGTAAAATCACTCCGTGATTATGTCTAATAAAATTTGGAACTGTAAAGCCAATATTTTACATAGTCAATTGAACAATAAAATAATTGGCTTAATTATCCGATATTATAGGTATAATAATGAAATTTTTAAGAGGAAGGTAGTTGGTATGAGATATAAAAGACAGGGAAGAGCAGTGTCATTGCTGGTCATAATGCTTGCTTCAGGGATTTTTTCATGGGCTGCCAATGAAAAGGAGGTACCTGAGGCCATTTATACCGGTATCGATAATGCATCTGTAATATTGACCAATATCGATTATATAGATGTAAAAAACTCCAACACCTGGGCTAAGGAAGCCATATACGAGACAGGTGCCCTTGGTATAATGAAGGGATATGGAAATAGAAACTTCGGATTAAATCAGCCGGTTACCAAAGAGCAGGCCATAGCCGCTGCCTATAGAGTAGTGGGCAGGGAGGGAGATGCCCAAAAAGCCGCTGAGCTTCTTGATAATGTCAGGTTACCTGCAGATAAAAAGAAAAATGCCATAAACATGTGGGCTGATGGGTACTTGCAGCTGGCATCAGATGACGGGCTTATTACAAATAGGGATAGAGCAGATGCCTTTAATCCTGATCAGACAGCACTTATACCCGGGACAAGCTTTTACAGGTCAGGAAATGCACAAAGGCAGGAATTTGGTGATTGGATGGCTAAGGCAATGAAAATAGAGCCGGTTTACGGTCAGGATAAAATATTTAACTCATTTATGGACTGGTCATCTGCTGATCCAGTTAAAATTCCATACCTTGAGGGTCTTATAAAGAATAACATAATGAACGGTACAGGAAACGGAAGGTTTGACCCTAAAGGAACTCTTACAAGGGCTCAGGTGGCACAGATCATAAAAAATGGAGAAAAGTTTATTCTGCCGATTTTAAAATATGAAAAAAAGCTTGGAACTATTGAATCCGTAAATAAATCCATTGATTCAAGCCTTGGTGAGAGTATAACCACAAATACATTCAACATAAGAAACAATAACGGTAAGCTCCACAAGGTGGATGCACAATTTTTAACTGATGCGGTTGCCAAAAGCAAAAATGAGCAGATAGGCACACCCATGCCGGGAACTGAGAGAGACTTTATAGTCTATAAATACGGGAAAATTGGAAAAAGTGATCTCTTAAAATCAGGAGACAGGGTTGAGTACATTGTTGGAGAGGATAGTTCAGTCAGGTTTGTTAATGTAGTTTCAAGTGTAAATGATACAAAGTATATGGCAGCACAGGTTAATTCCGTAGACCCCAAAACTCTTACCATAAACGTCACAAGGCTTATGGATCTCGAGTATCCCGATATGAGCAAGGAAGGCAAAAAAACAATTGCAAACGGAAGCGGTGGTCTGGTGGACTCGACCTACAGATACAGCAACAGTGTAAAGATATACAATGAAGGAATACCGGCAGCGATAGAAACGGTTAAGCCTGATTCCATATATATTCTTACAATTAAGGATAATATGGTGACCGATATAAAGAGTGTGAATCTGACGTTAGATGGAGATTTGAGAATAGTTAAGGGGATTGTGGAAGACAATAATCCTCAACTTGGCTATATCACCCTATACGGTGAGAACGGAGATGGAACAAACCCCTCCGGTAAAAAGGCCTTGAGGACCTTCAGTTATGTAAACCCAAACGGGATGAACGTGTTCAAGAATCAAACAAAGGCAAAGATCGATGATATAGAGCCAGGAGACTCTGTATTTATGAAGCTTGATGAGAAGATGAATGTATATGATATAAGTGCTGTTGACAACTACATTCCAAGGTATGCGAGGATTATTACCAAAAAGCCTTCGGCTATATCGGTGGAGTATGACAATGGAGTGCAGCAGGTTTTGGCTGTAAATGAAAGAATCCCTGTGATTGTAAATAACACTGTTGCAGGAATAGACAAGCTAAAAGATGGCGACAGGATAAAGCTTATTTTGAATCAGACAAATAAAGATGTATCTGTAAAAAGCATTACCGTAAATGACAACCAAAAGATTATCAAAAATATCTATAAGGGAAGTCTTATAAAGCTTGATGAATCAACAAAGGACCTGGTGGTTCAGAACTTGGAAAGGTTATCAAAGGGACAATGGGAGCGCTCCCATAATATAGGCATAAGCAAACTAAATCTGGGTGACACTTACAAAATTTTTTCGGGTGATAAAGCTTTAGACATTGAAACGGTCAATGACAAATTGAGAAACCAGGAAGCTTATATCGCATCAGAAGGGGATTATGGCGGCGGTGAAAAGGCTGTTATCGTTTCCTTCAGGGATAAAGATAATCTGGAAAGCCTTGCTGACGACATAATTGCAAGAAATGAGGCAAGTGCGGGGCAGCTTGGACTCAATAAAAGCAGCAACAGCATAAACTATGGACCATCAACCATTATTGTGAAGGATGGAAGACTTGTTACAGGAAACAGCATATCGGAAGATGATGCGGCTTATATCGTAGCAAACAGGGATAACTACACAGGAGATTTTTTTGCAGGGATTGTTCAGTTAAACGATAGAGTTGATCCCAATGCTTTAACCATTTACAGAGGAAGGATCAAAGCATTAGCGGATAATAAGGATTTTGAGCTGGAGTCATTTTCCCAGTTGAAAGGCCAGAGCTGGGAGTATGTTAATACTCCGAAGACACTAAGGATTACATATGGCACGAAGATATTAGATGATAGCGGACTTTTGCCCCAAAGAGAATTTACGGGTTATGGAGATAAGACCTATATTGGACGAAGTGTTTATGTTGTAGCTGACAATATAAATGCACTTTTGGTAAGCACTGCTCCATATGGTCCGGATGGCGTGTTTGCAAAAGGTAAGGTGGTTGAGTTGACAGGTGGTAGTACAGGCTCCGATGGAAAGTACATCACGGACCCAACAGGGGTAAAGATCAAAAATGCCAAGGTATACGACATGGCAAACCATGTCTGGACAGACACCAAAGATATGACACTTAACCTTCTTAAAAATGCATTAATATTAAAGGATAAAAAAGAAATAAGCCCATCCCAAATCGAGGTTAATGACAACTTAAGAATTTACAGAAAAGGAAAAACTGAAACAGGAGACGCATTTATAGTGTTTGTGGAGGATTAAAGGAGTGGGGTACAGTATGAAGATAAAGTTTTATAAAGGTATGATTTGTATGTTGGCAGCTTTGATTATAAACCCTGGAACTGTCAATGCTGTAGAAGGCTATAGCGGGTATGAGGGCGGAATATCATCGGGAGAGGTTGTCGGCAAGACTACATACGAATACCAGGAGGTTAACTTTTTAAGCGGACAACCTCTTGTTTTTAAAGGGAACCTTACTATTAAGAAATCCCTGAAAGGAGAGTCCATTACATCTACTTATACTTATGATCTATCTAATGTAGATAAAGGGGCTACCTTGAAGCGAACTTTGATTTATAACACCAAGTTAAGTAAAAAGGATAACGGGCAAAGCGTTGAAGAGACAAGCATAAGCGGAAAACCTGTGGAATCTGTAAAAATCGGTAACAGTACATATACTTTGACTGGCTATGATTTTTCACGGACAAACCTTACCGATCTGAAACCTGCTGTAAATTACTATGCAGGTAACATATCAGGGAGAAAGGCATATTCTGTAGGCAATGGTTCGGGGTCTGCGTCCCAAGGCAGCGGTACCATTACAGTAGATATAACCGGAAAGTTTTATGGGTATGACCAGTACTGGGGTACAACAGAGGTTGAAGAGATTAACTACATAATTCAGAGTGAAAAAAAGAACGGGATGAAGGTTGAAAGGTGGGGAGGTACAGCGGATATAACCTTTTCCACTTCAACCACAAAGCAGATCAGATACATTGAAAACAAGCCAAATGAAATAAGTTTTGAGGGAGGTTATGTTCAAACTCAAAGTAACAGCAGTATCTTAGAGTATACCTCAAAGCTTCCTTCCTTTAGTGCAGGTAATGTGCCTTCGGATAATATGATTACATCTAAGGACAGCCTTAAGATTGAAACATTCCCGGTACAGACAAGGCTCAAGGTTCCTGATTTAAGCCAGTTAAAGGGGCACTGGTCGGAAAATGATGTTCGCACACTCTATAGTCTTGAGGTATTAACTGACAATGAAAAAAACTTTAACCCCGAACAGTTTATGAAAAGATCGGAATTTGCCAAGGCCATAATACTTGCGGGTAAAGAGGTGCCGATAGATTCCTCAATTGCACCGAAAACCACAGCTCAGACTTCGAAAAAGAATACTCAAATTTTCCCTACATTTAATGATGTTTCATTGGACCATCAATACTTTAACCAGATTGAAAGCTCCTTTAAGCGAGGTTTTTTAAATGGCAAGGGAGAAGGCAACTTCAAGCCCGATGACTATTTAACACTTGCTGAAGCTGTAACTGTTTTCATAAGAGGATTGGGGCTTGAGGCAATGGCACCTAAGTTTGGAGCTGTAACTACTTTCAAGGATAATGATTTAATTCCAGCATACGCCAAAAATGCGATAAGGGTAGCTGAGCAAATAGGCCTTGTTAAAGGTGATGAAAAAGGGTACCTGAACCCAAGCTCAAAGCTAACCAACGCCAAGGCGGCGGCACTTCTCAACAGGTTCATAGTTTATATGAGGGACGGTATCAGGAAGGATTACAGGGATAAATATCTAGGGTTTTGATGATTAAGGTAAAGTATGATAAAATTATATGAAGCCATATATTAATGCTTTTAATATAAACATATTATATGAGGAGAGAACAGTATGACAAAATTGAACAGGAAAATGATAAGGCTATTCTTTGTAGCAAATATTGTAATGGTAATGCTCACAGCAAATTGTTCCTTTTCATGGGCAGATAATACTAAATCAGATATTAACTCAAACCTGGACTACATAAAAAGTATCATGGAAATGGTGGATGACAAGTACAAGGGTGATGTTGATCAAGATAAGCTTATGCAGGGGGTCTTAAAAGGAATTTTCAATTCTATGGACTCATACACCGAGTTTTATACAAAGGATGAAGCGGTAGAGTTTTTTAATACTATTGATGGAGAATACAGCGGAGTAGGAATGTCTTTTGACGAAGTTAATGGAAGGTTTTTTGTCAGGGAGGTTTATAAGGATTCTCCTGCTGAGAAAGCTGGAATATCTGAGGGGGACAGGCTTATTGGAGTTGATGGACAAACCCTCGAAGGCTTAAGTTCAAGCGAAGCTGTAAAAATGATTACTGGAAAAAAAGGAACTAAAGTTGTGATAAGTGTTATAAGTGATGGTGAGAAAAGTGTAAGACAACTTACAGCTACTCGGGACGAAATAAGAGTAAATCCTGTAAAAGCAAGTATAAGAGAAGATGTGGGATACATAAAGCTATCCATTTTTAATAATAATTCTGCTGATGAAATGAAAAAAGCATTGAGGAAAATGGATGACAATAATATTAAGAAGATAGTACTTGATTTAAGGGATAATCCAGGAGGAGATGTAAACCAGGTTGTAGAAATTGCAAAAAGTTTTATACCTGAAGGATTAATTACTAGGCTTGACTTCAAATCGGAAAATATAGGGGATATGGAATTTAAGTCGACCCTGAAGGAGAAAAAGTACAAGCTGGCTGTTTTAGTGAACCAAAACAGTGCAAGTGCATCGGAAATACTGTCAGGTGCTGTGCAGGATGCAGGTGCCGGAACACTGATAGGAACTAAAACATACGGTAAGGCAAAGGTTCAGAGTATTTATCCCATATTGTCTTTAGAGGCTTACAAAAAATATGAAGAGAAGCTTGGTGTCAAGCTGGTAATGGGTGATGACCTTGAGACTAAATACGGTATAACTCCTGAAGAAAGTGAATTGATTGGCTGGATCAAGATAACAACAGGCTTATACTATACTCCAAAAGGAAGGATGATTGATCTTAAGGGCATTATGCCGGATTATAATGTATCAGGCAGCAATATAATAAATGAAGTGGATATGAGCTCAATAGGAAGCCTACGACTGAAAGTAAAGCCTGGATTATATTCCGAAAGCTATGATGTTTTGAATGCCAAAAAGATTTTGAAGATTTCAGGATATAAGATAGATGATGTAAGTAGTGTCAAGCTTGATGTTAAAACTTGGGAGGAACTTAAGAAATTTCAAAAGAAGAGCGGTTTGTATCCCAGCGGTATCTTGGACTTCTCTACACAAAAGGCACTTAATGAGGCGTATGGAAAACTGGAGTTAAGCTCCGACAAGCAGTATATGAAGGCTTTAGAGGTTCTCAAAAAATAAAAATGTTAAAGTATAAGATTTTTTTGAAAAATCTATTGACATGTTAACAAAATACCTGTTATAATATCCTAGCGTGCTGGTCATGAAGTAATAACAGCAGTAAACGCTTGGCGGCGTAGCTCAGTTGGCCAGAGCATGCGGTTCATACCCGCAGTGTCGTTGGTTCAAATCCGACCGCCGCTACTTAAGGCCCATTGGTCAAGTGGTCAAGACACCGCCCTTTCACGGCGATAACAGGGGTTCGACTCCCCTATGGGTCATTACGGGCGCTTAGCTCAGCTGGGAGAGCATCTGCCTTACAAGCAGAGGGTCATAGGTTCGAGCCCTATAGTGCCCACCAAACAAAGGATCCAAGGTTTTACGAAACCTTGGATCCTTTGTTTATGTCTACATAATTATTGTGTATACTGCATCACAATTTCTTTTCTTTATAATATTTTAATGACAAATTTATGCAAGAATCTACTTTTAGCTGCTAAATCAAACATAAACCTAATTAACTTGTCTTGTTAGATTATACTTATTGTAGTGTATATTGTCCCGATGTTTTGATGATATGTGTCAAAAATAATTTTGCTTAAGACAACGAAAAGTGACATGTTTTATCTGCTGTTTAAATTATAATCTTCCGTGTGGTTTAAAAATATTGGAGGAGGTAACAAAAGATGAAATTGGGATATTTACCGTATCAAAGATTTAATAATACGGCAAAAACCTATGGGAAGATGGGAAGTTTTATCAACTTATTAACAGGAAGTAACCTTATATTGCTTCCGGTATCATTTTTAATCGGCAGGGCTTCCATTGCAGGAGGTATATTGCCCTTTGGAATGGCCTTATTTGCTTCAGCAGCAGGTACGGAGTGCAGCAGATATTTAATAGGAATATCCGTTATTATGGGCATGATAACAAGGGCAGCCCCGGAACAGGTATATATAACCTTAGCAGCCATGTTCCTGTTTAGTATATTTTGCACAATGGTTAATTCTGGTAAGGGCTATTCAACTACAAAAGTAGCTATTTTTGCACTGCTTGCCACCCTTATTCCTGAATTTGTAATAATTTACATGCAGGGATTCCTTCTTTATGATGTTTTGAAAGCTTTATTTCATGGGTTGTTAATTTTTCTTCTTGTATATATATTTAGAAATGCCTTATCCGGGATTCAGAAAAAATCAGCATTAAACAATGAAGAGATAATAAGTGTTACAATATTAACTGCCGTAGGCATTGCCGGACTGGCGGATGTTCAGATCATGGGAGTTGTTCTTAAAAATCTGCTCAGCATAACTATCATTTTAGTATGCGGGTTTAGATGCGGTGCCGGTGTAGGAGCGGCTTCGGGAGTTACGATGGGACTATTTGCAAGCCTGTATTTGCCATCTGCTCCTTTTATAATAGGATCATATGCCATATCCGGTCTTATGACAGGAACACTCAGAAAGCTTGGGAAGGTAGGTTCAAGTCTAGGCTTTGTTTTGGGAAGCGGAATTTTTATGCTATATATGAATGTGTCGGGTGAAGCATTTACATATATGAAAGAAATCATCGCTGCGGTACTGGTATTTATAATAATTCCAAATAAGTTTACAGACTATATAACAAACCTTGTAGGGGCAAGTTTTGATATAGGTAATAGGAGCGTTCACTATACAAATAGGATAAAGGAGATGACCGTAGATAGATTAAACAGTTTTTCAAAGACATTTCGTGAGCTCTCAAAGACGTTTTGTGAGATTTCAGATACAAAGTCAATGGCGGACAAGCAGGATATATCTGTTTTATTTGACAGGGTAGCGGATAGGGTTTGTAAGGACTGCTGTTTGTGTCTCCACTGCTGGGACAGAAATTTTTATAATACATATCAGGTAATGTTTAAGATTGTTGAAACTTTAGAAGATAAAGGAAGGATTGAAAGCAGCGATATACCAAAGTATTTTATGGACAGGTGTGAAAGAATAAATGATTTTGTTATGTCGGTAAATAATGTATATGAGCTTTTCAAAGTGGACATGGTTTGGAAAAGCAGAATATGTGAGAGCAGAGAGCTTGTGTCACAACAATTGGAGGGACTATCTAAGGTTGTTTCCAAACTTGCATGTGAAATCGATACCGAGGTTAACTTTAAACTTGATCTGGAGAATAGTTTGATTCAGAGTTTGGAAAAAGCAGGTATAAGGGTTAGAGATGTGAGGGTTCTGGAAACTATATGGGGCAAGTATGAGGTATCCATAACGCATAAGGGATGCGGAGGAAAGCGTTTGTGTGTAAATACTGTTGAAAAAATCGCTACAGAGGCTTTGGGCAGGAAGATGGCAAAGGAGGCAATTGAATGTCAAAAGGGTATAAAGGATAGTCATTGCACAATTAAGCTTATTGAAGAAGAGATTTACAGTGTTACTACAGGTGTTTCAAAGCTATCAAAATATAACAGCATTGTTTCAGGAGATAATTATACATTTTTAAACACCGGAAACGGAAAATACATAGTGGCATTAAGCGATGGAATGGGAAGCGGCTACAAGGCAGCTGTTCACAGCAGGGCGACAATAAACATGCTGGAACAGTTCATGGAATCAGGCTTTGACAAGGATATGTCGGTTAAGCTTATAAACTCGGTTTTGGTTTTAAAGTCAGAGGAAGAAGCATTTTCTACAATAGATATGTCGGTTATAGACCTGTATAACGGAGAGGTGGAATTCGTGAAAACGGGAGCGGTATCCACGTTTATTAAACGTGAACATAAGGTTGATGTTGTAAAATCGATTTCTTTACCTGCGGGAATACTTAGTAACATTGAGACGGAAATACTAAAAAGAAGTATAGGTTCGGGAGAATTCCTTATACATGTTACAGACGGTGTGCTGGATGCCTTTAAAAAGGAAAATGGAAATAATGATGAAGGTTTTATAAATTTTATAAATGACATAAGTACCAAGAACCCGCAGGAAATAGCTGATGCTATACTAAACGAAGCTTATAAAAAATGCGACAGCAAGCCTTGCGATGATATGTTAGCAGTTGTTGCAAAAGTGTGGAAAAAGGTTAGCTAAGGCATGAATGAAAAGTTACTTCCGCTTTTGAGTGGGTGACGAGTTGAGTCAACACATGAGCGAAATTTATAGCGGAAGTTATTTTTTGATCATGACCAAATAAAAAGTAATTAAATGTATAAATAATTAAAAATTATCATAAACTACCTTCAAATATATCTGAGTATATCTTGGAGGGATAAAAATGGTACTTGGCAATACGAAAAGAATAGTAATAATAAAGGATATACATTCAAACCTCATTGAAGAAGCAATATTGATTCTTAAAACTGATGCGGGGGCAGGTAAGGCTAGCGACTCCGCATCCATTATTAAGAACAACAAGGATAATGGATATCTTTTAAGTGAGGCTGAAAGCGTAATCAATAACTTCATAAAGGAAAACAAGTATAAGATTGCTTCAGGAATTGATTTGAATTTTAAAGAAGTAAATATGTCAAAATCAAAGATCCTAAGAAACATGATAATAAACCTTGCTCTTGCCGGCAGCTTGGTACTACTTATTTATGTTGTTGTAAATTTCCTCTAGGTAAGTTGTGATTAATCTTGCATTATATAAAGAAAACAGCCATAATAACTCATTTCCATTGATTTTATTCCGGTTAAGCTATATTATAATATGTAATGATTTATTTACTGTCAGGATTTCATGACAAATATTTTGATTTACCGTTAAATACCGTATTAAACTATGGTTAACTGGAATTATATCAAGGAGAAATGCAATGCTTAAAAAGATATTTGAACTGATTTTGCTACCGGAAAAAATATACAAGAAGTTTACCGATAGAATTCTAACGCTAATTATTGGTGTATTTGCTCTAGGAATAATTGATTACATATTTTCTATCAGCGAAAAACTTCTAGATGCGTTTACCGGTAAGGCATCGGCAGATTTAAAACTGAATCTCTTTTACTCATTATTATTTATTGCAGCTTATGGAATAGCCGATGTGGTGTTTTTCTCGGTGCCTTTTTTTGATATTGTAAAAAAGCTTAGATCAGACAAGAATGCAAAAGAGGATAGAGGCTCAATAGTAAAGATAATGAAAATCCAAATTACAGCAAATTGCATTATCTTTATACCTGCCATGATTTTAAGCTACCTGGTATATAAGGCGGATGCAGAAAAAAATATTGAGCTATTGGCATTCCTCATGCTTTTATTCGTGGGTATACAGATATGGCTAGCTGCAATTGTATCAAGAGGAATAAAATCCATTTTTATTTTTGATCAGAAATTCAAAACTCTTATTTTTCCTATAGTCTTTTTCTGGTACTATATTGTAGGAATAGCCCTGAACTTTGCTATGGACAAATTAATGGGCTGGTTTATGCATTAGCAAAAACAGATATAGCATAGTATTAATGCTTGAATTTGTATTTTTAGTATATTCAAGCATTTTCAACTGTATAAATTGATCGATATCTTCTTTTGAATAGTTCAGTGGAACTTTTCTGTAAAACAAATATGTATTTTTACCATCATCAAAATCATAATTGTACTCTTCTAAAATTCTGTTTACCGCACTTTCTTCACCATTTTGAACGATTTCATTTAGGTCATTATTTTCTTTGGTGCAAAAGTACTCTTTTTTAAATTCCAATTCATTTTCATACAAAAATTGTTCTTTATATTTTTCTATAATATTACTCATTTTGTTTCTCCTTAAGGATGTTAGTAATTCTAAAATACCGAAATTCACCATATTATACAATAAGTAAAAATACTTTGTGCTATATGCAAAATGTCTTCGTAGGAGAGAATACTTCTTAATTTAATTATTCAATTTGTGTAGATTTATTCCATTTATGTTTTGTATATCAGAATACCCTTGTGCTAAAAAAACATGTATGGTAATATAATAAAGTGGTTTTTGGAAATTATATTATTAAGTCTTTTTCCAGTAAAGTATATTTAAATAGGTAAAATAGTGAAAATCAAATAATGTCTCGGTAGTCTAATGGATAAGACGGTGGATTCCGGTTCCACTGATACGGGTTCGATTCCTGTCCGGGACGCTAGAAAGAAATAAGAAGAGGGATTCTATTTAAAAGAATCCCTTACAAATTAAAAGGTTAGATACAATAATCATATCTAACCTTTTAATTTACCACGTTTAAATGATATTGGATTTTGCTCAACTAAAATCCCTCGCACTTTCCATTACCTCTTATGGTTTTGTCCTAGTTCATTGGACTCAGTCCCTTCATGGTAATCTGTTTACCAATCATTTTATGATTGTATTATATATATACCTTAATATAATAGTCCTAAAACAACATTTTTTACGGTATAGAAAATTATCTTTGAAAGAAATGTCGGTATATGAAAAACGTTGTTTGTACATTCTACATTTCCAGGGAAATATCTACAAAATTCCTCGTTCTTTTAAAGATATATAGGATATAATGCAGGAATTTGGCAAAGTTGGTAGTCGATGAAAGACTAATCTTGTTCAAGCTGAGCAACTTCAATTTCTTTAATAAGAATACCGTCCTGTTGCCATGGGTTGGCAAGGAATCAATTTACAATTAATGAAGCAGGCCACTAAGCCGACGAATGCTTCTAGAAGGGAAACATACATGGTTTTTATGAATGATGAAATACTTGGGTATGTTGATCCCCTTCTTGATCTCTTAGGAAATCAATCTGATTTAAACTTTGATGCTTTATATGAGGAAGCTAAATGGTTTGCTTCATAAGGTGCCCATAGAGGTGTTGTTAAGATAGGTATTGCCCTTTTCGGACCCTAACGAAAAACTTTTCAGTCTTGCAAAATCTGTTCATGGATGGGGAAAGATACATCTTGTAGAAAGGCTTCAGTTGATACTGATGAAATAAAGGACTGGTTTTTAAAGCATGGCTGCAGCAACAGCATTATGCCTGAGTGTCTTGCCTACACCTGTGCCGTTAATGGTGAGCTTGACAAGGCTTTACAAGGACCGGACATAGGCAGGGAGCTTTATGAGGGAGCCGGAGAAATAATCGGTGCCTTGATTGGAGGAGGACCTGCAGAAGATATTGATGACTACCATATGTCCATGACCGTGGTATCAAATTTCCTAAAGCATTCCTCGGCTCATTGCAGCACACTTAGTGATCTGTTGGTAGTTGCGGATATTAAATATAATCTAGACCAAGAAGACGAAATATGGAACAAGCGGCTGGAATCAGGATGGAACGGAAGGATAAAAAAGGAATGCCCGGAAGCATGCGACAAGATTATTTCGGAGGATAGAGGGAAAAATTACTTCCGCTTTTGAGCGGGTGCTGACGAGTTAAGTCAACACATGAGCGAAATTTATAGCGGATGTTATTTTTTGATCATGACTTGAAAAATAGAAAGCATCAAAACTTGTGTTTTTAGACATTCTAAAATATAATAGATTTATTGATATTGCCATAAATATAAGTTAAAGTGAGGATGAGTAGTATATGCTGGTTATATTATCAGGAAGTTCCGGGGTAGGAAAGAACACTATTATAAATAGGATTTTAGAAGATATGGATAATGTAGAGCTTATGCCAACAATGACCACTAGAGAAAAAAGGCCCGGTGAAGAGACAGGCAAACCTTATATCTTCGTTTCAAAGGAAGAGTTTGAGCGGATGATAGAGGGGGATGAACTTGTTGAGCACCAGATAGTTCATGGCTTTTACTATGGAACGTCCAAAAAAATAATAAATGAAAAATTCAAGGGCAATAAAATTCTCATTAAGGATATAGATGTGGACGGCACTCAGAATCTGGTTAAAAGAATAAATAATGTTGTAACCATTTACCTAAAGCCCAAGTCAAAGGAGCAGCTTATTGAAAGGCTGAAGGGTAGGGGCGAAGAGCGTATTGAAGTCCGGCTTGCACGTTTCGAGCATGAAGAAGCAATGGCCGATACATATAAATACATCTTAATTAATGATCAGCTGGAAGAAACTGTTGAAAGAATTAAGGATATTATCATAAAGGAATATAACGAGTCTCTTAAGGGTTAATATATCAAAAAGCACTGAGTATTAAAAATATTCAGTGCTTTTAATCATGCTTTATTGAAAAGATCTTTCAGCCTGCTTACAAATGTTGAACTGGAGTTTTCGCGTACAGGCAGGAAGGGTTTTTCAGCTCCTTGATTCTCAGTTCCGGGAACTCCAGGGAACGGATTTATTACCTTTTCGTTCTGGTTTTTGTCAATAACCTTGACTTTGCGTGGCTCACCCAGCTCTACATCAACTACGGATTCAATACATTCCGCAACATCTGATTCTGGGTATGTAATTAAAAATGATGATTGATTCTTCACCGATTTACTGACCAAAATGCTTTCGGGTATGTACCCAAGTGAAGAAAATGTACAATTGGGGAATCTGCCTATTACACCCGAGATCCTTTTTGTAACGGATTCGCCTTCCTGGGGCGATTCGCATTTGTTTACAACAAGCTTAAGGTTCAAGCAGTGATGCCTTGATATCAAAACCTTAAGAATTGAAAAAGTATCTGATATTGCATGAGGCTCAGGTGTTGTTACAAGTATTGTCTCATGTGTGTATATAACCAGGTCGTTTAAAACTGGGGAAAGGCCGGCACTTGTGTCTATTAAGATATAATCAAAATCTTTTTCAAGGGCTGTGAGACCTTCGGTTATTTTTTGTATTTGCTGGGGAGATAAGTTTGAAAGCTCAAAAAGCCCGTTGCCCCCAGGGATCACCTTTATATCACCTGGACCGTCAATTATAACTTCCTCAAGTGTTTTTGCACCCCTTATAACATCTGTCAGGTTATAAACCGGGGACAATTTCAGTAGTACATCTATATTAGCCATTCCCAAATCTGCATCAAGAAGTACAACTTTTTTATTTCTTTTTGCCAATGATATGGCAAAATTAATAGCAAAGCAGGATTTTCCAGTACCACCTTTACCGCTTGTTATAGTTACAAACTTGCATGCCTTTTTCATCATTGCGTTTGATCCTATTGTTGTGTTAATTGCGTTTGTCAAGTCTTGAGGCAAGCTAATAAAGAGAGAGTTATTTTCAGGATTTTTACCAACAACCTTTGAATTAAATTGTATTAAACCATAGGGAGTATTTGTTTTAAGGCTCAAATTATAGCCTGTAGGTATAGTCGAAAATACTCCGCTTTTACTAGGCTGCGTGATTTCAAGGTAGTTCTGATCCATTGACAGGAGTTTGCTTTCATAGATGTCACAAACATTACCTGAATTTGTAGTTATTTCAACAAGCTGTCCGGGTAAAAATTTGATGTTATCCATAATACCTCTCTTAATCCTATAGATAGAAATAAATATATGATAATTATTATCTTATTAATATACTAATTTTATATTATGGTATAATTAATGTCAATTGTGCCATAAAAATTAATAAATACTCATGTAATAGTTTATCACTTTAAATATATTCAAAAAATAATTGAATATTACTTGGGAATGACTAAAATTCAATATAACAATATATGCTATATATAGGGACGAATATGAAGCTATATATATGGGAAATAGGATTTATAAACCTTTCGCAAAATAATTAAATGTTATATAATTGACTTTGCCATCCGAATATATATTTATATTCAGATAAAAGTGCCGGTAATCACTTTTATGCTATAAAGCTTGATATTTTAGTTTGTCAAATGTAATATATTTATGAGCCAAAGCGGTAAAACTCAGGAATAATACATCAGGAGGATTATATGGAAAATCTAAAAATTTTATTTGCTTCTTCCGAAGTAGTACCTTTTGCAAAAACCGGAGGTCTTGCAGATGTAGCAGGTTCGCTGCCAAAAGCAATAAAAGCAGTTGGAGCGGATATCAGGGTAGTTATGCCAAAGTATAAATGCATTCCCCAAAAGTATACCGAAAAGATGGAACTAGTCAGCAGCTTTTATGTAAATATAGTTTGGCGAAGGCAGCTTTGCGGTGTTTATATGCTCGAGATGGATGGTGTTATTTATTACTTTATAGAGAATGATTTTTATTTCAACAGAGACGGACTATACGGCTATTTTGATCAGGCTGAGCAGTTCACTTTCTTTAACAGAGCTTTTTTGGAAATGCTGCCCCATATAAATTTTCAGCCTGATGTAGTACACTTCAATGACTGGCAGACAGGGATAGGCAGTCTTTTATTGGAGTCCGATTATAAAGAACTTAAGTTTTACAAGGATATGAAGTCCTTGTTTACAATACATAATATCAAATATCAGGGCATATTCCCCAAAGAAATAATGGACAGCGTGTTAGGTCTAAGTTGGGAGTATTTCCATTTGAACGGCTTGGAGAACAACGACCAGGTCAATTTTATGAAGGCGGGTATAGCATATTCCAATATCATAAACACGGTTAGCAAAACCTATGCAGACGAGATAAAGTATGACTTTTTCGGGGAAGGGCTCAATGGAATAATAAACAGGCGTTCTGATGATGTATACGGTATATTGAATGGAATAGATTATGACCACAATAATCCTTCTACCGATAAAAGACTGTATGTTAATTACAGCACGAGAAGCATAAACGGAAAATACGAAAATAAAAAAATGCTGCAGGAAGAGCTAAAGCTTCCGGTAAAAGATGTGCCATTAATAGGGATAATTTCAAGGCTTGTTGATCAGAAGGGATTTGATTTGATTGACTGCGTTATTATGGAAATTCTTCAGATGGACATACAATTGGTTGTATTGGGTACCGGTGAATACAGGTATGAAAACATGTTCAGGTGGGCCAGTGAGGTTTTCCCCGATAAGGTATCTGCCAACATTAAATATGATGATGTACTGGCACAAAGGATTTATGCCGGATCTGACATGTTTCTCATGCCATCCCTGTTTGAGCCCTGCGGATTAAGTCAGATGTTCAGCATGAGGTACGGAACTATACCGCTTGTTAGAGAAACAGGCGGTCTCAATGATACCGTAAGGCCATATAACGAGTTTACCGGTGAAGGCAACGGCTTTACGTTTTCCAACTACAATGCACATGATATGTTGCACACCATAAGAAGAGCCGTTGAGTTTTATAATAACAAGCCAACATGGGAAATGCTGGTGAAGAGGGTTATGAAAGAGGATTTCAGATGGGAAAAGTCTGCATCTGAATATATAGAATTATACCAGAAAGCAATAGCTAAAGAATTTTAAGATTAAGGGGATTTATGGTGGAATTTAATGCACCTGTATTAAATGAGATTAAAAGGTATATCTCTTCCGGTCCGCTTCCTTTTCATATGCCGGGGCATAAAATGGGAAAAGGGTTTAAAAAGGGTCATTTTGACCAAATTGCAGCAATGGATTTGACAGAGATTCCATTGCTTGATAACCTGCACTTTCCGGAAGGAATAATAAAGGAAGCTCTAGAACTGGCCGCTACGGCTTTCGGTGCAGATAAAACCTTTTTTCTTGTTAATGGCTCTACATCCGGTATCCATGCTATTATAAGAACTATATGCAATCCGGGTGACAAACTAATAGTAAGTCGAGATTGCCATAAGTCGGTAATAGGCGGGATGATGCTTGCAGGAGTGGAGCCTTATTATATTACTCCCGATTTTGACCGGGAATTTGGCGTTCCTGGCACCATATCACCGGAAAAGGTTTGTGAGGCCTTTGAAAAAAATCATGATTGTGCAGGTATATTATTAACAAGACCCAACTATTACGGAATCTGTTCCGATTTGAAGTCCATTGCTGAAATTGCGGCATCATATGGGAAGGTTTTAGCTGTGGATGAGGCCCATGGTGCACACCTTAAGTTTAGCAGCAAGCTTCCCCGGTGTGCCATGGACCTTGGTGCCGATATATGTGTTCAAAGTGCTCACAAAACCCTTCCTGCGTTTACGCAAGGGGCATATCTTCATGTAAAATCACAAAAAATTGATATGGAAAAGCTGAAATATATTTTGGGTATGCTTCAAACTACAAGTCCTTCATACGTGATAATGTCATCACTTGACTATTCAAGAGCCATTATGGAAACAGAGGGTGAGGCTCTTTTTGAAAACCTTCTTTATAATATAAAGTGGTTCATAAACTCTTTAAAATTCTTTAATGAGTTTACTGTTTTGTCTGAGGTCAAAACTGGAAGCATACAGACCGACAAGACCAGACTGGTTATAAACGTAAGCAGGACAGGGCTTACTGGATTTGAGGTTGAAAGGTTATTAAGATTTGATTATAATATACAGGTTGAAATGTCCGATATGGGCAATATTGTGTGCATAACAACTGTTTCCGATACCAGGGATGATTTTGAAAGGCTTTATCTGGCACTTCAAGATATCAGGAACAGAGTTGTTAGGGAAGGAAAAATATCCGATATTAATATAGATACATGTTTTAGGATTTATGATATTTCGGAGCAAGTGATACCGTTAAAAGAGGCGTTTAACTCAAGGTCAAAAATTGTAGAGCTTAATTCTGCTGCAGGCATGATTGCAAAAGGCACAATAACTCCTTATCCGCCAGGCATACCGGCTGTTTGTCCCGGTGAACGTATTAGCCGTGATGTTATCGAAGCCTTATTAAGCTTGCGTGAGCAGGGAGGAAACGTTAACGGTATCGGAAAACACAATGAAATAGAAGTTATTGATTTCTAATTACTATATAAATGTATGTTGTTGGAGGGTGTCATGGGCAGAGGGTATTTTATTACAGTTGAGGGCACTGATGGGTCTGGAAAGACTACACAGATTAAGTTGATAGAGGAGTATCTAAAGAGCAAGAATAAATCGGTGGTGCTTACAAGGGAGCCTGGAGGGACCAATATAGGTGAAAAAATAAGAGATATATTGCTGGACTCTCAGAACTCTGAAATGGGGATAATCACCGAAATGCTTTTGTATGCGTCTGCTCGTTCCCAGTTGGTGTCGGAGGTTATAAGGCCTGCAATAGAAAAAGGCAAGGTTGTCATCTGCGACAGGTTTGTTGATTCCAGCTATGTTTACCAGGGATTTGGAAGGGGCATTGATCTTAAGATTATTACAGATGTAAACAGAATAGCTCTTGATGGATTGGTGCCGGATATTACATTGTTTTTTGACATTGATCCGGCGGATGCATTGAAAAGAAGAATCAATTCAACGGGACTGGATAGGATTGAAAAGGAAAAAATGAATTTTCATAAAAGAGTATATAATGGATACAAAAAGCTGGCGATGCTCTATCCTGATAGAATTAATTGCATAGACAGTGACAGGAGTATAGAAGAAATATTCAACGAAGTTAAAAACTGCTTGGACGAACTAATGAATTTATAAACTTTGGTTTGGAGTGATTCAGAATGAAGGTTCGGAATTTTGGAGAAAATACTGCCAATATTAGTGAACCCCGAAGTCGTGAAGACAGAAAGGTTTCAGAGTCAAGAAGCGGTACTTTTCAGACAAAGCTTGCCCAGGCTGAGACCAGCAATTTTGATGAGCGTGTAAGGAACATGCTGAACAAAATAGTTGAACAGGGTGAGAAGCTATCAAAGAAAATAGATATCAGAGACTTTAAAGTTTATAAGACCATGATTTCTGAGTTTTTGGACGAGATAGTAAATAACTCTCATAAATTTTCCAAGAAGAGCTTTTTGGATAGACGTGGAAGGCATAAGGTTTATGCTGTCATAAAGAGGATTAATGAAGAGCTGGATTTGCTTGCCAAAGAGTTTCTTAAAGACGAAAAAGACAACATTCAGATCCTCCAAAGGCTTGATGATATAAGAGGACTGATTCTGGATATAACCATGTAAGAAAGGCTAAAATGCCGGGAAGAAACAAAATCACGGAGTGATTTTGCAATATTGGACATTGGACAAAGGGGTGTATAGCTATATTTAACGGTCTTATTGGGCAGGGTGAGATAAAAGGGATTCTTGAAAATTCAATAAAAGGCAATAAGGTATCTCATGCTTATGTCTTTACTGGTCCAAGAGGAATAGGTAAGAAGAGTTTTGCAAAGATTTTTTCAGGTATGCTTTTATGTGAAAAGCAATCGGGAGATATGAGATGTGGTCAGTGTTTTGCGTGCAAAACATTTGACAATAATACTAATCCTGATTTTCATATAATTGATGCAGGAGAAGGCAGCATTGGTGTAGATGAGATAAGAAAGATTCAGAGTGAAGTTATAATAAAACCGCTTTATTCCTCCAGAAAGGTATACCTTATTATTGAGGCGGACAAGATGACTGTACAGGCACAGAATTGCCTGTTAAAGACACTTGAGGAACCGCCTTCATATGCGGTTATAATTCTGACTGCGTCCAATTATGAAGCTCTTATGGAAACCATTCGTTCAAGAGTCTCGAGAATTCCGTTCAAAAAGTACAATAATGAAGAATTAAGGGCTATTTTGGATTTATGGATGGACAAGCCTGTTAATAACATGGATTTTGTGCTTTCCTTTTCAGACGGTATTGCCGGAAATGCTTTGGATATTGCGGGATCAGAAGAATTTGTCCGGATTAGGGAAGAGTCTATAAATGTGATTTTAAAATTGAGCACTAAAAAAGCCGACGATATTTTTAATGCCGCTAAATTTTTTGAAGAAAATAAAAGTGATATAGATACCATATTGGATATAATGCAGACGTTTTACAGGGATTTACTTATATACAAAAAGACCAAAAATGAAAAAATGTTGATTAATTCCGATAAAAAGGGTATCATATTAAATAATATTGCAAAATTCACTGTGGGGAAGCTCGGTGACAATATTGAGCTTATTGAGAATACCAAGAGAATTTTGCAGCAGAATGCTAATTTTCAGCTTTCAATAGAAGTAATGCTTATGAAACTTCAGGAGGAGTAATATAGATGGTAAAGGTGGTTGGGGTTAGGTTTAAAAGTGCAGGAAAGATTTATTTCTTTGATCCCGGTGATTTGGAAATAGAAGTTAACACAAATGTTATTGTGGAAACGGCAAGAGGTGTGGAGTTCGGGCTTGTAGTTATTCCCATAAGGGAAGTGGCTGAGGAAGAGATTGTTGCCCCGTTAAAGCCGGTAATCAGAATTGCAACCGAAGAGGACAAAAAGCACTCTGATGATAATAAAAAGAAGGAAGATGACGCATTCAATATTTGCTTGAAAAAAATAAAAGACCACAATCTTGATATGAAATTAATTGATGTAGAGTATACATTTGATAATAACAAAGTATTGTTTTACTTTACTGCCGACGGCAGAGTGGACTTCAGGGAGCTGGTTAAAGACCTTGCATCAGTCTTCAAAACAAGGATTGAACTAAGACAGATTGGAGTCAGGGATGAAGCTAAAATGCTTGGCGGTATAGGCGTATGCGGACGTGTTTTATGCTGTAATTCATATCTTGGCGAGTTTCAGCCTGTTTCCATAAAGATGGCGAAAGAGCAGTGCCTTTCTTTGAACCCTACAAAAATATCCGGTACATGCGGAAGGCTCATGTGTTGTTTGAAGTATGAGCAGGATGCATATGAAGAAATCCTTTCAAGGGTTCCAAGAGTCGGTGCAATTGTCAGTACTCCTGGCGGCCAGGGAACTGTTATGGAGATAAGCCTACTTAAAGAGCTTGTAAAGGTAAAAATGGATAAGGGCAATGAGACGGATTTGCAGATTTATAAGGCTGATGAGGTAAAGGTAATCAAGGACGTAGCCAAAGAGGAAGACTCCGATATAAATATAGAAGAGCTAAAGAGTTTGGAAGATTAGGAAAAAATAAAAAAAAGAGTTTCCTTTAATGAGCATTGGTGGTAAAATAGTAAAGTCGATAATATATTAAAAGTGTTATGGATGTGTATCACTTTTAATAAAGCAATTTGTAGCGTAAGTATTTGCTGTTTGTGAAAATTATCAAGGAGGTGTTTTTTGATGGCATATTTTATTGAAGAATCATGTATTAGCTGTGGAGCTTGTGAATCAGAATGCCCTGTTTCCTGTATAGCTGCTGGGGATAAAGCATATGTTATAGATGCAGATGCATGTATTTCATGTGGTGCTTGTGCAAATGTTTGCCCTGTTGATGCACCAAAGGAACAGTAATTGAATTTTAGATAGGGTCGGGCGGAGATTATGAAATCTTTGCCCGACTTTATTAATGTGGTGAAAAATTATGGTGTGCTCTAAAAGAGGTATGGGTAAGCGGTGGATATAATAATAAACGAAAATGAGGTCATGGACGATCTTCAGTTTAAAGGCCTTAAAATAATTCAAAAAAAAGATGGATTCAAGTTTGGTGTCGATGCAGTTATTTTGAGCCATTTCTTGAGTGTAAAAAAGAATGATGATGTCATTGATTTAGGAACAGGGACAGGCATAATACCCATTTTGCTGGCAGGAAAGACTGAAGCCAAATCAATAACGGGACTTGAAATTCAGTCTGATATGGCGGAAATGGCAGCCCGGAGTGTTTCGCTTAACTGTCAGTGTAACAGGGTTAAGATTGTTTGTGCTGATATCAAGGAAAGTGTAGAACGTTTCGGCAGTTCAAGGTTTAACTGTGTTGTTACAAATCCTCCATATATGAGTATTGGCAGAGGGCTAGTGAACCCCTCTGATACGAAGTCAATTGCCAGACATGAGATTTTATGTACTTTAGAGGATATAATAAGGGTTAGCTCAAGGCTTCTTGTTCCAGGGGGGCAATTTGCCATGGTTCACAGGCCGCAGCGGTTGGTTGATATATTATTCCTCATGAGGCAATATAAAATAGAGCCCAAGTTTTTAAGGTTTGTTCATCCTTCTCCCTATAAGCGTGCCAACCTTGTGCTTGTGAAGGGTTTTAGAGGCGGCAACCCTGAACTTAAAATGATGGAACCGTTATATGTTTATGACGAGAGCGGTAAGTTTTCAAAGGAGATAGACGAGATATATCAAAGAGGAGAATTATAAATTGAGTGAAAAGGGAATTCTGTATCTTGTTGCAACACCAATAGGCAATCTTGAAGATATAACATTAAGGGCAATAAATGTTTTAAAGCAGGTGGACATTATTGCCGCAGAGGATACGCGGCAGACATTGAAGCTATTAAACCACCTGGAAATAAAAAAGCCTTTGGTAAGCTATTATGAGCATAATAAAACAGTTAAAGGCAATTATCTCATTGAACAGCTTTTAGATGGAAAGGAAATAGCCCTGGTTTCTGACGCGGGAACACCAGCAATTTCAGACCCGGGAGAGGACCTGGTTAAACTGGCCATCAAAAACAATATTAATATAACTTCCATTCCGGGGCCGGTAGCTGCTATAGCAGGTATAACGGCATCAGGCCTTAAGTGCGGCCGCTTTGTTTTTGAGGGGTTTCTCCCCATGAATAAAAAGGTCAGAAAGGACAGGTTGAACCAGCTTAAGGGCGAAGTGAGAACAATGGTATTTTATGAAGCTCCTCATAAACTAATCTATACCCTGAAGGATTTGTATGAAACCCTGGGCGATAGAAGGATTGTACTTGCAAGAGAGCTTACCAAAAAGTTTGAGGAGTATTTACGCCTAAGCCTTAAGGAAGCATTGAATTATTATGATGAGAAATCGCCTAAAGGTGAATACGTCCTAATGGTTGAAGGAGCTAACGAAGAGGAAATAGAAGAGGAACGGAACGAAAAATGGAGCAGTGTTAGTCTTGAAGAACATATAAATATGTATATGGATGAAGGTATGACAAAAAAGGAGGCAATATCTAAAGTAGCCGCCGATCGAGGTCTTAGCAAAAGAGATGTATACAATAGTTGTATGATAAAATAGCTATTTGATTAAATAAAAATAAAAAAGATAAAAAATAGAAATGAAAAAGGACTGTATTTAAACAGCCCTTAATTATAAGTGTTATTATTTCTTTAATTCTCTCATACAGTCGGGACAAATGTTTTTGCCCTTGTATACTGAAACATCTTTAGCATTTCCACAGAATATGCAAGCTGGTTCGTATTTCTTGAGTATGATTGTCTGACCATCTACGTATATTTCTAAAGCATCCTTTTCTGCGATGTCAAGTGTTCTTCTTAATTCGATTGGAAGTACAACCCTTCCTAACTCATCAACTTTTCTAACAATTCCAGTAGATTTCATTTTTTTTCCTCCTCTAAAATTACAGTATTCGACAAACTTTGCATTTTTATAGTAGCATAAATTCCAGCTAACGTCAACAATAAATTTTAAAAAATTCTAAAAAATGTTTGTTTAGGTTTTAGTAAAATAATGGGAAAAACCCAAAACGCAGTTGTATGAACTATAGCTTACATGTATAAATCTTGGTTGATTTTTATCCTGATAACTGAGTACAATTAGCTTCTAAAAAAAGAAAAAATTAACTGGTAAGGATAAATAAAAAACCGCGACAGGATTCGACAAAGATTGCGATTTTTAATTATAAAAATCACTTCAAGAAATTGTTATAATTGTAAAGTGGACGATACAATAATGGTTTATAATAACCACTTTTAAACATTTGTTATATATTATAAAAAAGTAAAACATATACGGTATTTACCCTTCATATAAATAAGTATATATTTTCAGTCATTTATATATAGATTACGAACAGAAATAACTTTGCAGTTCGATGTCTATATCAAGAGGAAATCCATGCTTAATTATATCTGGATGGGAATGCTGTTAATAGGTTTTGTTATTGGTGGATTAAACGGCAGGCTTGAAGAGGTTACTCAAGCAGCATTTAATTCATCAAAATCAGCCGTCGAGCTTTCGATAGGCCTCCTTGGCATATTATGTCTGTGGACGGGTTTAATGGGTGTTGCAGAGAAAAGCGGACTGTTAAATAAGATAGCTTATCTGGTATCACCCCTTATTAGACTGTTGTTCCCTCAAATACCTAAAAAAAGTCCGGCTATAGGAGCAATAGTAATGAATATGGCTGCTAACTTTTTAGGTTTGGGTAATGCTGCTACGCCATTAGGACTAAAAGCTATGAATGAGCTTCAAAAGCATAACACCTCAAAGGAAACAGCTTCTGATTCCATGGTTATGTTCCTTATACTAAATGCATCGGCTATCCAATTAGTGCCTGCAACAATTATAGCTCTAAGATCTTCGGCGGGATCAACCAATCCTGCAGAGGTAATTATACCGATATGGGTAGCATCTGCTTCAGCTGCAGTGACGGGGATAATTGCCGTTAAGGTATTGGGAAACCTAAAAAGAAACCGTTAGGGAGTTGAGGAATCATTCTTAAGGATATTTCAAATCTAACTGTACCCCTTATTTTTGCAGTTATATTAATTGCAGGAGCTATTAAAAATGTAAAGGTATATGATGTTTTTGTTGAAAATGCAAAGGAAGGTATAAGTACAATAATAAGAATTATGCCATCTCTTATCGGTCTCATGGTGGCAATAGGTGTTTTCAGAGCATCAGGGGCTTTGGATCTTTTAATATATGCGACCAAGCCGTTGGCTTTCATAATGGGAATTCCGTCTGAGGTTTTGCCCCTTGCATTTTTAAGGCCTATTTCCGGAAGTGCCTCCCTGGCTCTGGTATCGGATATAATGAAGAGCTTTGGTGCTGACTCCTATATAGGAAGAGTAGTCTCAACAATGATGGGATCAACGGAGACAATATTTTATACATTGACTGTTTATTACGGTTCTGTAGGTATAAAGAACATAAGACATACACTGGCAGCTGCCCTAATTGCAGAATGCGTCAGTGTGTTGGTGTCAGTGTGGGTGTGTGCATATATGTTCGGTACATAAACTTATACTTTATAAAAGGAGTGTTTATGGATAATTATAGTATTGCAGTTTTCAAAAACGATAATTTACAAGAAGAAAAAAGCATAAAAAATGCTTTTCTAAAAATGATTAAAAAGTTTAGAGGACATGATAAACCCAATTGGTTTCAAAAAGTGGAACTATGCGATGGCTTGATAATTAATTTAATAAAGATACCATACAGCATAGAAAAATATAGGAGCCTGAATTTAAAAAAAAGAGAAAAGGTCTTAAGGGGTGCCATGGAAATTGGCTGTGCCAATGGTGTAAAATATTCTATTCTGCCCTTTGCATCAGAAGGAGATATGGGAGGAGAAAACTTTTATAAAAGAACTTATAGCGGACAAATTTTGTATAGAGCATTATTGACAAGTATCATAAATAAGATTTGTACAACAAAAAAATTGGATGCAAGTTCTATAGATATTACTATTATACATGGTAATGATAAAAGGGAATTAATGAGTGTTGTAAAACTATTATCAAGCTTTATTAAGTTTATCACGATAATAACAAGGGACGAATGTATAAAAAAGGATACTGAAGAGATTTATTATGAAACTGGTACATCCATAGTTGTATCGGGAGATTACAGCAATGCACTAAAGCGGTCTGATATAGTAATCAATATGGGGGACATAGAGGAATTTAAATGTTTTCTAAGGGAAAAGTCCATAATTTTAAATTATGGAAGGACAGCGGACGTTTATAAAAAGGTATGGGTTATTAACGATATTAAAGTATCACTGCCGCCATCTATTACATCGAATTTGGATGAAAGTTTATTGGAGATGTATAAGGTTAATGAGCTTGCTGAAATATTTATACTATCTAAAGCAGGGCTCATTAACATTGGGGATGGGGAAAAATGTGATTTGGATTTTATTAATAAGGTAGAATCGGTATTTAAAAAGGATGGCTATACACTGGAAGGGTTTGAGTGAAGTTAAAGCGGTGTTTGCCTAATTATGAAGCATGCACCAAAACTGTAATTCTTGACAATAGATATTTTGTATTTTATAATGGTGAAAAATAATTAAATGCCGTGCAGTTTTTGTACATGCAGTTTAATTTTTATATTTAATTCTAATCGGTCACTTTTTGTTTAATTAAGAGCCTTGAGACAGTGTTGAAACAAATGTGTATCAGAATAGCACTAAATGAAACGTATTGTTTCTTTAGAAGGTTAGGTGCGTAAGAATAAATTAGTTAGAATTGCATATATTATCAACACAAATTTTAATAAAAGGAGAACTTCAAATGACCAGCAAAGAAGTTGTTTTGACTTATGAAGGGTTAAAAAAGTTAGAGGAAGAATTGGAATATTTGAAAGGCATTAAAAGAAGAGAAATTGCTGAAAGAATAAAGCAAGCACTCTCCTTTGGAGATATTTCTGAGAACTCTGAGTATGATGAAGCTAAAAACGAGCAAGCCCATATTGAGGGAAGAATTGTTCAAATAGAAACCATGTTAAAACATGCCAAGGTAATTGATGAAGATGAAGTAAGCACTGAGGTAGTAAGCTTGGGATCTAAGGTCAGACTTCTTGACATTGAATTCAATGAAGAGGTTGAGTATTATATAGTTGGTTCAACAGAAGCAGATCCGTCAAAGTTTAAAATATCAAATGAATCTCCTGTAGGTAGTGCCCTTATAGGGAAGAAAATCGGTGAATCTGTTGATGTTGTCGTGCCTGATGGAATTATTAACTTTAAAATTCTTGAGATTCACAAATAACTTGTAATGATGCCTATATTTATATATAATAGACGAGGATAACAGTTTACATATCGTGTAAGCTGTTATTTTGTTGAAAAATTCGGGTTTACATTTAGTTTTTTAGGAGGATAAAGATGTCTGAAAACATTGAACAAAATAATGAGTTGCAGGATTTAAACGAACTACTTAGGGTTAGAAGGGCTAAATTGGCAGAATTGCAGAATAACGATAAGGACCCTTTTAAGATTGTCAAATTTGATGTTAATTGTTCCGCTAAATATATATTGGATAACTTTGAGGAAATGGAAGGAAAATCGGTTACCCTAGCAGGCAGAATTATGTCTAAAAGAGGCATGGGTAAGGCTGGTTTCTGTAATCTCCAGGATAGGGACGGAAAAATTCAGCTATATGTACGTGTTGATGGAATCGGTGAGGAAAGCTATAGTGAATTTAAGAAGTTTGATATTGGAGATATAGTTGGAGTTAGTGGTGAAGTATTTAAAACTAACTCGGGAGAAATTTCCATTAAGGTAAAAGAAATAACTCTTTTGACCAAGTCTTTGCAGCCTCTGCCTGAGAAGTGGCATGGACTTAAGGATATGGATTTAAGGTACAGACAAAGATATGTGGACCTCATTGTAAATCCTGAGGTCAGAAATACATTCATGGTAAGAAGCAAGATAATAAAAGCGGTTAGAGAGTTTCTCGATAACAGAGGCTTTCTAGAAGTTGACACACCACTTCTTAATACTATACCTGGTGGGGCATCAGCAAAGCCTTTTATCACACATCACAATACCCTTGATATTGACCTGTACTTAAGAATAGCTCCTGAACTCTATTTAAAAAGACTTATAGTAGGCGGTCTTGAAAAGGTATATGAGATGGGAAGGATGTTCAGGAATGAAGGCATGTCGGTAAAACATAATCCTGAGTTTACATTGATGGAAGTATATGAGGCGTATAATGACTATAAGGGTATGATGGAATTGACTGAAAACCTTATCTCCTCAGTGGCGGAAAAGGTTCTTGGCACTACGAAGATAAGTTATCAGGGACAGGAAATTGACCTTGCACCGCCATGGAACAGAATGACTATGGTAGAGGCGGTGAAAAAGCACACCGGCATAGATTTTGACCAGGTTGGAAGCGATGAGGAAGCAAGACAAATTGCAAAAGACAAAAAGGTTCACATAAATGGAAGTCTAACAAAGGGCGAAATTCTTAACCTGATGTTTGAAGAATTTGTCGAAGAACACCTTATACAACCAACATTTATCATGGACTATCCTGTTGAGGTTTCACCTCTCACAAAGAGGAAGCCGGACAGGCCTGAGCTGACAGAAAGGTTTGAGCTGTTTATAACCGGCAGGGAAATGGCTAATGCATATTCAGAGTTAAATGATCCTTTAGATCAAAGGGATAGATTTGTAAGTCAGGTGAAGAAGAGGGAAGCTGGCGACGAGGAAGCAAACATGATGGATGAAGATTTCCTTACTGCATTGGAATACGGTATGCCGCCAACAGGCGGTCTGGGTATTGGGATAGACAGGCTTATTATGCTTCTTACCGACTCCTATTCAATAAGAGATATATTGTTGTTCCCTACAATGAAGCCCCGTGATTAAAATATCCATTACTGAAGTATGGCTGGAGGAAAGTTAGATGGCTGAACAAAGGGATTCTTATGAAGTGTTGGGATTAAAAAAAGAAGCAGGTAAAGATGATATAATAAAAAGATACAACTTGCTGATGAAGAAGTATAAGGGCGATAAAAACATTAAATCTGATGAAGATAGAAAACGCAGTATAGAAGAGATTGAGGCGGCATATAATTTACTTATGGGATACGACTTTGATTCGTTGGCAGGAGGTAAATTGTCAGAGGAGGCTAAAAAGCCCCCTAATCCTATCTTGAAAAAGATTAACGTGGATGAAAAGAAGTTGGGAAATGTTATATATTACTATAAAATACCTGTAATTATCGGTATAATAGTTTTAGTAAGTGTGTTTTTACTTATAAAATCCATAGTTACTAATGTAGAGCCGGACCTTATAATAAAGCTAGTAGGACTTTATCCCAGCCAGGGTGTTGAAACGTTGGAAGACAAGATTGAGGCCGGTATTTCAGGCACAAAAGAAGTACAAATAGACCCAATTGTATTTTGGGATAAAGCTAATCCTGCAGTGGAATCTTCTATGGAAATGAAGTTTGTTACAATGTCGGGAACCGGGAAAGTAGATGCATATTTTCTTGACAAAGAACGTTTTGACAAGTTGATGGCTATGACCAACAGAGTGCAGGAGTTGGATCATATTGTCAAGAAATATGAAAATAAAATTGATGCTAAAAATATTTATAAAGTGAAGTTGAAAAATAAAGATACTGAACATGTATATGGTATTGGCGTTGAAAAGAGCAGTTTGTTTAAAGGAACTGGATTGGAAAATTTCAAAATTATACTTTCCGTTGGAGTAGATGGAGATAATGATGAAAATACAATGAAGCTTATTGATTTACTGTTAAAATAACAGAACAAAAACCGGTTGATTAATGACCGGTTTTTGTGTAATATTTAATATAAAATGATCCGGGAGTGATAAAGATGGCAGAAGAATTAGGTTATAGGGAAGAACGGAATGAAAGTTCTGTAGACATATATCTGGCAGGTGAGTTGGACATATATTCGTCTGAGGGCTTCAAGGAGAAGCTGTATAATACTGCAGACAATGCTGATGTTGACTTAAAAATACATTGTGATAACCTAAAGTACATAGACAGTACTGGTCTAGGTATTTTCGTGGGAGCTCTTAAAAGAGTTAAAGCGAAAAATAAGAATATATTTCTTGTTAATCTTAAAGATAATTTAAAAAAGTTGTTTATAATAACAGGGCTTGATAAGGTATTTATAATAGAGGAGTGACGAAATGGATAATTTTGATATCATAGAGCTTAAGTTTCCGTTAAAAGCTGAGTATGTCGGTATTGTAAGGTTGACAGCCTCAGGCATATCAAACAGGATAGGTTTTGATATTGACTCTATTGAAGATATAAAGATCGCAATAGCAGAGGTTTGTAACAAGCTAATTACTGTAGAAGGATCCAAACAGGAGCTTGTTAAAATAATTTTCAGGATTGAGAAGGACAGGTTAACTGTTATCTTTGATTCTGATGATGAATCACTTAAGTGTATATTTACCGGAAGCGATAATGAGTTTGGACTTTCGATAATAAATGCCCTAATGGATGAGGTAGAGCTGTGTTCAGACAGTTATATATTGTCTATATCAAAAGTGATTGAAGGGAAAAGTTGAAATGGTTGATATGAATGATAATATAGATGTTTCATTAAGCCAGGCAGATAATGATGAGATTTTCGTACTATACAGGAACAATCCCAGTGTTTCTAATAGAAACACCATTGTTAATCGGTTCATGTACCTTGCGGAGATAATCTCCAAAAAATTTGTCAATAGAGGCGTTGATTACGAGGATATTTATCAGGTAGCTTGTATAGCACTTATCAAAGCTGTTGAACGCTTTAGTCCGGATAAGGGAGTAAAGTTTGTAAGCTTTGCAACACCTACAATTATAGGGGAAATAAAAAGATATTTCAGGGACAAGGGGTCGGTAATCAGGATCCCCAGAAGAATTTATGAAGTTTATCAAAAGGTCAATCTGGCTAGGGATACACTGACTCAGGAGTTAAACAGAAGTCCTAGAGTAGATGAAATAGCAAAGTACCTTAATATTGACGAGGAAACAGTACTCGAAATAATTGAATCCTGGAATGCATACAACATGCAGTCCTTCGACCAAAATGCATTTTCAGATGATGATTTAGAGCTGCATGAGACTATCGGAGAAGAAGATCATACATTTGAAAGGATTGAAAATCTGGACTTTTTGGGAAAAAGCTTGGATAGTTTTAATGATGCTGAAAAAGAATTTATAAAGATGCGTTATTTCAGTAACAAAACTCAAAAGGAGATTGCAGAAAAGTTTTCGGTATCACAAATGTATATTTCCCGAATGGAAAGAAAAATACTTGATAAATTTCGCAAAATATTGTCGAAATAGAATAATTCAAAATTAATATATAAAGGATTAAGTATGTTATTTGCTTATAGCTAAAACACTTCAGACGATTTTTTATCTGAGGTG
Source organism: Pseudobacteroides sp. (assembly GCF_036567765.1). Lineage (NCBI taxonomy): Bacteria > Bacillati > Bacillota > Clostridia > Eubacteriales > Oscillospiraceae > Pseudobacteroides > Pseudobacteroides sp. Next base: position 1,022 of record NZ_DATCTU010000006.1, on the reverse strand, counting down.
TTTTTGGCTGTAAAACAAATGTAGCGTCAAGAGTTTAGCCATTTGTTTCGGTGGGTAATATATTTATATATCATATATTTAAGGCGGGGGTACTTTGAAAACGAAAAGGTTCTATAATGTTAAAATTGCCAGTAACATTGGAAATATCAGAAATGTAGTTAATGAGATAATTAACAGGATAAATGGGCTATGTGGTGTTGACGATAGATTTGTTTATGACACCAAAGTGATATTGAATGAGTTGATTATTAATGCAATAAAGCATGGCAATAATTGTATCAATGAAAAAAGCGTAAAAGTATCTGCGGCACTAATAAACGATCAATACCTCCTATTTTCAATACAGGACGAAGGGGAAGGCTATTGCCGGGACACCTCAATTTCAGAAAATGAACCTGACGGACTTAACAATTGCTGCTCTTTATTAGAAGGCGGCAGAGGAATAATAATTGTAAAATGCCTTTGCGATAAGCTTAAATTTAATAGAAAGGGCAATCGTGTGCTTGTGCTTAAGAGGATTAATTCATAATTATATGAAAAGTTATTGATCTTTCGCTTTTTATATAGTTATGGATACTTAGAATTTTAGCGAAAAATGCAAAATTAAAGAGTATTTAATAGAAATTTAGTTATAATTCAGTTCAATAAGCATATTTAGCATATAGATAATATTGAAAGATATATATAGTTGGTGGTATATTAATAAAGCTGTCGCTCACGAGTTGACAAAAAGAAAAGCGAAATAAAAATAAAAAAAGTGTTGACAGCAAAAAAACATTATGGTAATATATAAAAGCTGCTTCACATGAAGCAATGGACTTTGAAAAGTAAACAGTGTAAAAAGACGAAAGAAACTCGTTAATTTTAAGATGAAGCTTTTGTAAGCTAAATCAAATTTGAGTAACTTGCGAACTTTATAAAAAGCTAGTAAGTAATTTAAGAGCTAATTAAATTTTCAAATATTAATTTGAGAGTTTGATCCTGGCTCAGGACGAACGCTGGCGGCGTGCCTAACACATGCA
>NZ_DATCTU010000005.1 GCF_036567765.1 Pseudobacteroides sp. | reverse complement strand
AATACCACATTAGTATAATTGTGGAAATTATAGCTGGAAATTTTAATAAAATTTTAACTGATTTGTGGGGGTGAAAAAGAAAATTTAACTCTCAAAAGTCAGATAAATAAAGCCCTCGGAGTTTCCGAGAGCATACTAATTATAATTGGGGGGTTAAAAATGATTAAAAAATTTCATTTATTTTTAGTCTTGATTATGCTGATTATGTCCTTTAATATCACAATGTGTTTTGCGGACAATCCAATCGTGCAAAACATTTATACAGCAGATCCGGCTCCAATGGTTTATGACGATACTTGTTACCTGTATACAACCCATGACGAGGATGTAACAGTAAATAACTTCTATACCATGAATGACTGGAGATGCTATTCATCAAAAGACATGGTGAATTGGACAGACCATGGATCACCATTGTCTTACAAAACATTCAGTTGGGCACAAGGCGATGCATGGGCTCCTCAGACTGTTTACAAGAACGGTAAGTTTTATATGTATGTTCCTATGACCAGAGCAAATGCCGGGGGAGCGAGGGTTATCGGTGTAGCGGTATCGGACAGCCCTACCGGACCGTTTAAGGATGCTCTTGGTAAACCTTTAATAACAAATAACGGTGCTTCGGATATAGATCCTACCGTATTTATTGATGACGACGGACAAGCGTATTTATACTGGGGAAACGGAACGCTTTATGGTGTTAAATTGAATAAGGATATGATTTCTTACTCGGGAAGTATTTTTCAGTCAAAACCAAATGGCTTTACAGAAGGCCCATGGTTTTACAAACGCAACAATTTGTATTACATGATATATGCGGGCATGGGCTCAGGAAGCGAAAATATACAATACGCAACAAGCACTAGTCCTACCGGGCCATGGACATCCAAGGGCACTCTTATGGGTAATCAAAACAGCTTTACAAACCATCCTGGAATATGTGATTTTAAAGGAAACTCATATTTGTTTTATCATACAGGCGGTCTGCCCGGAGGAGGCAGTTACAAACGCTCTGTATGCGTGGAACAATTCAAATACAATTCCGATGGAACAATTCCAAGTATTCCTATGACAAAGAATGGTCCTAACCAGGTAGGAAGTCTTAATCCATATATCCAAACCGAAGCAGAAACAATTTGCTGGGGGTCTGGTATAGAAACTGAAAAATGCGGCGAAGGCGGAATGAATGTTTGTAATATTGAAAATGGTGATTACATAAAAGTAAAGGGTGTCGATTTCGGTACTGGAGCACAATCCTTTGAAGCAAGGGTGGCTTCTGCAGGAAGCGGAGGAAGCATTGAGCTACGCCTTGACAGCCCGACAGGTACATTGGTTGGAACCTGTGCTGTATCAGGTACAGGCGGCTGGCAGACATGGACAACCAAATCGTGTACAGTAAGCGGTGCAACAGGGAAACATGATCTATACTTGAAATTTACAGGCGGAAGCGGAAGCTTGCTTAATTTTAACTGGTGGAAATTTACCGGTTTAGATCCATTGGGTACACCAACTCCTACACCGCTTCCTACACCAACTCCCGAACCGAAGTCAGCTTTTAATCAGACTGAAGCTGAAGATTTCAGTGAAATGTCGGGTATTGAGACCGAAAGCTGCAGCGAGGGCGGACAGGATGTAGGATATATCGAAAACGGTGATTATGTAGTTTATAAAGGCATCAATTTTGGAAAAGGAGCAGAAAGCTTTGAGGCAAGAGTAGCCAGTGCCGCCAGTGGAGGGAATATTGAGATAAGGCTTGATAGTATTACCGGTCCTTTGGTAGGGACTTGTCCTGTCACCGGAACCGGTAATTGGCAGACCTGGGTTACAGCAACATGCGATGTCAGCGGTGCAAGTGGAGTCCATGACCTTTATTTAAAATTCACAGGAGGAGAAAGTTACCTGTTTAATCTCAACTGGTGGAAGTTCAAAGCCGCTGTTAGTACACCTACATCAACATCTACACCAGTAAAAAGTATTGATATTAATAAAGACGGTGTTATAAATATGGCTGATGTGATAATTATCGCATTCGCATTTAACAGTGTCGTTGGAGACCCAAAATTTGATGCAGCATGTGACTTAAACAATGATGGTGCAATTAACATGACTGATGTAATAATTATTGCAGGTAAATTCAACACTGTAGCAATCGGTACTGACCCTTTGCATTAGGAACTATTGCATAACTGATGAACCTTTTTGCATTTATCTAAGGCAAAATACCGTTGAAGCGGTTATTTTGCCTTTTGAACTTGCCTTTTATGATTCACCAGCAATTGGTCACTAAACTATTATTCAAAACAATCCGATAAATATAAAAGTACCAAATTTTTATTAGACTGAACATAAATGGAGGTTCCAACAGCATGAGGATCGGTTTGCAGATAGCAAAGCTTGAATATGGTTATGGAGTGAAAATCTGGCAAAGTGCAATGGAATATGCAAAACAGATGCAAGCTGAACTCATTATATTTCCTGGTAGGAACCTCAACACACCCCATGGCTTTGATTATCAATACAACTCTATTTTCCGGTTTATGAACAAGGAGAACCTGGATGCTCTCATTCTTGTATCAACACTGGTAACAAATTATGTCAACAAGTCTGACATGCTGGATTTTTGCTCTCAATTTAAGGGAATTCCACTTGTTAGTTTAGGCTTAAAGCTACCTGGCATTCCGAGTGTAATAATAGACAATCGTTCTGGTATTAGAGATATTGTGAAACATATGATTGAGGTTCACAATGCTAAAAACATTGCCTTTATTCGGGGGCCTGCCTTAAATTGGGAAGCTAACGAGCGATATGAAGCGTACTGTGAAGAAATTATGGCACATGGTATTCCCTTTAACGAAAATTTGATAGGTCAGGGCGATTTTACATTTCAAAGCGTTGAACCAGTACTGGATGGTATTTTGAGCAAGAACAAAATAATTCCGGATGCTTTTATTTTTTCTAATGATGAAATGGCAATTGAGGGTATAAAAATACTTCAGAAAAAAGGAATTATAATCCCCGAAATGACAAGTGTTACAGGATTTGACGATATAAGCGAAGCTGCAAATCTTATAACTCCTTTGACTACAATAGAGCAACAGCAGGAACAGATGTCCATTGTTGCTTTAAATCTCATAAAAGATCTTGTTGATGGTAAGCAGGTTAATGATATAACCATACTACCCACCAAAGCAGTTATCCGTTCAACCTGCGGCTGCAAGCTCCAATGCCTGGAAGAAGCCAATGCAATTGACTTAGTTATTTTTGAAAAAGTCAAGCTCGGTAACAAAAACATTCTTGATCCTGTAGTTTCCTCCCTTGAATCAAATGGTTTTTCAAGATTTCTAACAATCCAGAGAAAAGAAAGTATACAAAAAACCATTCAAGGTTTAATTGAAATAAGCAAAAGCGAGGAAAATTCACATGAAGAATTAAAACACTCTTCAATAAGCGAGTTTGAAGAAATATTAAAGAGAGATTTGATTGAAGGAAATAATCCTGATGACTGGAAGTTTATTTTTCATGCCATAATAACTACAATTGAAAACCTGAATAATAAACAAATTGACATTAATATATTTAGATCCTTATCGCGTTCCTATTTAATGATTATTAATGAGTACGCCTTTTTGTACCAGAGGGTAATTGATTCCAAAAAAAGAGAAACAAATGTCATACTTAGGGATATCTTGAATAGGCTTTTTTCCATCACACATACAAAGAATCTTGCACAAGTTATCCATGAACAGTTGCCTCGTATCGGAATTAAAACCTTTTTCCTCTCTCTGTTTGATAGAGAATTTACACATGAACGGCTCAGTCCTTGGGAAGTGCCTGATAAAATCCGTTTTATAGCAGGAATGATAGATGGGAGTATGATATTAGATTTAGATAAAACAAATATGGTATATGATTCCAACTTGATTTTTCCATCACAAAGCACAGTGGAATTCTCATCAAGGACACTTACGGTTTTACCTCTGTTCTTTAGGGATGTACAGTACGGAACTATCGTTTTCGAGATGCCCAATTTTGATGGCTTCATTTATGAAACGCTTGCAACTCAGATTTCAACTATCCTGCTTTTTAACTCCAAGGAAAAAGTTGAGGAAAAGTTACGTCAAGCTATGCAAATTCTCGAAACCACCAATATACAACTCAGTGAACTATCTCTGAAAGACGAGCTAACCGGCCTTTATAACAGGCGCGGTTTTATTCAGTTGGCCAGCCAGCAGCTATATTTGAACAAGCAAACGGGAAAGTCATGTCTTATCATATTTGGAGATATTGATAATCTGAAAACAATTAATGACACATACGGTCACAAGGAAGGGGATTATACCATACGCAGGATTGCTGAAATATTAAAACAAGCTTTCCGCGAAATAGATATCATCTCACGTTTTGGCGGCGATGAATTCACCATCCTTGCAATCAATGCTGGAAAAGCTCAGATACCGGTATTCAATGACCGGATTACGGAATTACTAGCCAACGAAAACAAAATAAGTACAAAGCCTTATAAATTATCCATAAGCTTAGGATTTAGCGTGAGGGAAAGCCATTCAGGCGTTGGACTGGAAGATCTGATTCGTGAGGCTGATATCAATCAATACAATAACAAAATGCTGAGAAAAAAATCAAATATTATATAACCATATCTGAATATGAATCTCTACTAGATTATTTTATTAAATAGTTTAGTTCAAATAATAAAGCCTTGAGGATTATCTCAAGGTTTTATTATTATAGATAGATTCCTGGCATCTTGAAACTCAGGTAATTCTGAGATTCCCCAAGTAATTGGGTATTAGTGATACAGTGAGAAGAAAGTGAGCAGGGTGCCGGAATCATATGTACATCAAAGTAAAATCTTTTCCAATTAAATACAGAATGATATAATCAATTATAACAACCGGATATGCGATTTTTATTACGATTTCAAAAGAAGCTCCAATGTTTGAAAAGTGCAAACAATTGGATAAGGACTTTTCTAGATACATGGAAGGAGAAAGGTTGAAAACACCCCACAGGTTGGCAGTACCAATAAAAGAGCATGACAAATAAACCATGAAAAATGGTCTTTGAAAAAAGAATGTAGCTAAGGCAAAACCTAAAGAACTTGCTTAACTCTGTACCCTTGTGATCGT